>NZ_JANADR010000003.1 GCF_024199925.1 Bradyrhizobium sp. CCGUVB1N3 | reverse complement strand
TGTGAATGCTGATCGAAAAATGACCCCCATCGGCGTCGTCGGGACCCCTTCAGGCCATTGATTTCATTGAATTGAAACGATGGGACCCCCATGCCGATCATGGTTGAGACCCCACGCCGAAACACACTGCTATTCAGGAGCCGAAGATGTTTGAATCTCGGCAGCAGGATTTGGAGATCCCGCAGAGACCGCTTTTCTAGTCACACTTGCCTCATAGGCGCTTAGGGCGGCCCTGACCCCCTGGATGGGCATGGACATTTTCGGGAGGGAGGGCTTCTCCTAATAGATAGCCCGAACTTGCTTTAGAAACATATTCCATGCGCGACCGCCCCGAATACGACGCAGCGGTAAGGCTGAAAGCCGAAAAGGGGGATGATAACGAGGCCGAGTTCGCGGGCAGGCCTTGATAGCCCACGCTGAAAAGCTGTTCGCATTTCAGCCAACATCTACCGCAGGTATTATCAGTCTAGGCCACCGATCTTCGGCGGCAATCGGGATTCGACCGTGACGACGAACAACTTACCTGTCCGGGGGGCGAGCGACGCGAGCACAGCCGCAAGCCAGACTGTGTGAGAGAGCGGATCGAGAGGCTGCTGGCGGGCGGGCACTGTTGGGGCGATCAGGTCGCGCTCTTCGATCAAGGATCAGTGGGCTCCGCCGGCAGCCCTCGCGTTTGACCGACTGCGTCACGGCGTCGCTCGGACTGTGCGAAGTCCTTGTCAGGGTGCGTCCTCTGGTGGAGTGAGGCAAGCGGGGCTAGCGGCGAAATCTCGGTTGCCAACTGCGTTCTAGATCGCGCTCCTCTTCCTCGTCCCCTTCTTCGGCCTGTTCAAGATGAAGCATGATCATCGCGAACCCCTCCTGTTGGAGAAGGACCTGCTCGTACACTGTCGGCGCCCGCTCCCCGCGTTTGACCTCGATCCACAGGTCGGGCACGCACTCCTCAGTGGCCGAAGCCGCACCGCGCTGATGGTTGCCGCGATGGAATAGTGATCCTCGCGGGACCGCATCGCCACTACGCGGCTGGATAAACGGAAACCGGATGCGATTCCGATATGAGCGCAGGATGCGTCCATTTTGAGTGATCACGATGGCGAGCGGCTCAGGATGGTTCTCGGCATAGGCGCGGGCCATCGCCTCCTTGCTCACGTCGAAATCGACCGCCATTGCCGGAACGTGCCGGAGGTTTGGCTCGCCCTGGGTCTTGAACGCCTGGCGGAGGAAGGGGGGCGGCATCAGCATGAGGGACGCGAACTGGTTCGCCTCGACCTCCATGCGTCCGCGCCGGTCCGCCTCGGCGGCGTCGCGTATGTACATGTCGGCGCGCGTGCACCGGAAACCGTCGGGCGACAGCGGCTTGTGCGTCGCTATTAAGAAGTGCCCGAGCTCATGTGCAATCGTGAACCGGCTTCGCTGACGCGGACGTCCGCGCTTATGACCAATTGAGCCTGAGTGCTTGTTGACATCGGTGACGAGGACGCCCTCAAAGTTGTCGCTGTCGTGCTCCTCGATCGCCACGATGTCGAGTTGCGCGCACAATCGTTCAATCGGGATCGGCGGGCGCATGTCGGGCTCATGCTTTAAGATCAACCCCACGATACCCATCGGCGAGCCCGACCCCCTTCCGTCAATGTCCATTCGCGAGATGGGCATCAGCCACCGCCTTCCTTCTTCTTCAAATGCTCCATGAGCCGGTTGATGGCCTCGCGGTCGCTGTCGTCCAGACTCCTGAATTTGTGGAACATGGCCACAGCCTCGGCGTCCTTCTGGTTTGCTTGCTCGCCGACGAGATAGGCAACCGAGACGCCGAGGTGCGATGCCAACTTGGTGAGAAGGTCCATCGTCGGGTTCTTGCTCCCACCGCGCTCGATTTCCCAGATGTGCGCCTTCGACGCTCCAACGGCGTCGGCGACATCCTGCAGCGACTGGTTCCGCTGGACTCGCAGCTCCTTGAGGCGTGCGCCCAAGCTCATTCGTTAGACTTTCTATTGAATCGGGATTTGCTCACGACCGCGCGGCGGCGCGTTTTCAATGGCGAACGCAGTCGTACCACGTCGATTGACAAACGGCAACGTTCGATATATCTATACGGACAGGGTCTTCCTAGCCGGACGACCTATCAATCTGAAACTACGAAAGAAACAACCATGAATACCCCTCCAGAATCACAGGATACCTCTCCGCCCGATCTGCCGGGCCACGGCCGCGAGGGCTGTGGCGACGACGCCGAGCAGGCCGCTTTGGCGGCCGTCAAGGCTGCCAAGGAGAAGGTCACCGAGTCCGAGCAAGAGGTCAAACACGGCCTCGCTGACTTAGAGGAGGCGACCCACAAGCTCGAGGAGGCCGAGACCGATCTCGAGAGGACGCGCCACGACCACGTTATCCACTTCGAGGTGGACGGTGAGGAGTTCAGCACCAAGCGGGTCGAATGGACGCCGAACGAGATCATCAAGGAGTTCGGCGGTCGCGACCCGGCCGACAGCTACCTGGTCGAGATCGTCGGTAACAAGTCGGTCAGCTTCGAGGGCAAGGGCAACGAACCGATCAGGCTGCACGACTGCGAGCGGTTCCAGATCGTGACCGTCGGCCCGACGCCGGTCTCGGACGGCCGCACTCTGGTCGGCACCGAGCGGTTCGTCGCCGAGCTCACCAAGCTCGGCTGCGCGCCGACGGTCGTGGCGGGCACGACCGACCATGTGGCCTTCGACTACAGGATCGAGACCGGCAAGTACGCCGGCACTAAGGTGCGCATCGGGCTCGTCATCCCGGCCGACTTCCCGCTGACACCTCCTGGCGGCCCGAACGTGTCGCCCCGCTTCCACCCGAACCCGACTGGGCAGCAGCACCCGACCGGCGCGATCAGCGACAGCCCGGTCCCGTTCAAGGCCACAGGCGGCGCGTGGGAGTACTGGTCGCGGCCGTTCAAGGACTGGGCCAAGACCAAGAAGACCGTCGCGGTCTACATGAGTCACATCTGGCGCCTGTGGGACACGCAGTGAGCCAGGCCACGCACAGCGTCGCCATGACGACAACGGTCCACGAGTCAGCGCGTCGGCATCTCCTGCGCGCTGACGGCCAGGAGGACCTCACCTTCGCGCTCTGGCGCCCGAGCCGGGGCTGCACGCGCATGACCGCGTTGATCGAGACCTTGATCCTGCCGCGCGAAGGTGACCGCACCGTCCACGGCAACGTGAGCTTTCACGCCACTTACTTGCAGCGTGCAATGACCGAGGCGGCGAAGGCCGGCGCCGGGCTTGCGTTGCTCCACAGCCATCCGCTCGGCCGGCAATGGCAAGACATGAGTTCCGACGACATTGCCGCCGAGCAGGGCAACGCGGCCGCTGTCTACGGCGCGACACGCTTGTCATTCGTCGGCTTGACCGTGGCCGCTGATGGCGCGTGGAGTGCCAGGTTCTGGGAGCGTGTCGGCCCCCGTCGATACGCCCGCCGCGATTGCGCTACGGTTCGCGTGGTCGGCGACCGCCTTCAGGTCACCTACATGAACAAGCTCGCGCCGCCACCAGCCACGACCGGCGAGCAGATTCGGACCGTCTCGGCATGGGGCGAGCGGGCGCAACAGCACCTTGCTCGGCTGCGCGTCGGAGTCATCGGTGCTGGTAGCGTCGGCAGCTTCATTGCCGAAGGCTTGGCGCGCACCGGCTGCGAGGACGTGATCGTCATCGACTACGACCGCATTGAGCGCAAAAACCTCGACCGCCTCCTCTACGCGACTCGGCGGATTATCCACCAGCTCAAGGCCGTCGCGCTGGGTGATCGCCTGCGCGAGGTCGCGACCGCGCGCCGGTTCGAGGCGATTCCCGTGCCCTTCGCGGTCTACGAGGAGGAGGGATTCCGCGCCGCGCTCGATTGCGACGTGCTGTTCTCGTGCGTCGACCGTCCCTGGGGGCGCCACGTCCTCAACTTCATCGCCTACGCGCACTTGATCCCAGTTATCGACGGCGGAATCTCTGTCCGGAAGAACCGCAAAGACGAGCTCACGGCGGCCGACTGGCGGGCGCACACCGTCACGGCCGACCACCGGTGTATGGAGTGCATCGGCCAATACGACACCGGCCTCGTTCAGCTTGAACGCGAGGGCCGCCTGGACGATCCGACTTACATCCAGAACCTGGCCAAGGACCATCCGTTGCGCGTGAGCGAGAACGTGTTTGCGTTCTCGATGGCGTGTGCCGCCCAGCAAATGCTGCAGATGCTTGCGATGGTCGTTGCCCCTCTCGGACGCGCCAATCCCGGCGAGCAACTCTACCACTTCGTCGGCGCGCACATGGAGCCGCCGAAGTGGGGTACCTGCCAGCCAGAGTGCCTGTTCCCGACCCTCATCGCGCAGGGCGACCACTCCAAGATCGACGTCACCGGTCCCAAGCCGCCAGGCAGAGACGCGACGGTCGAGCGCATCGACGAGCCGCCGACGGCGCGGCGCAGCGTTGGTGAGCGCGTACGGACGGCCTTGCGAGCTGCCGTTGATCACCTCAAGCCGACCAAGTGGATCACTCGCAGATAAACCCTGGCCTACAGGACAATCACCGTTGAATGGAAAACAGATGCCGAGAAGCGGCGATGCAGCAGGGCATTGCCGTCTCAAAGGTTGTGCTGAATTGCCGGTGATCGAAGCTGCCTGCCATCGGACTGGCGTGAATGCTTGCAACGGGGCCCTAAGGAACTGCGGAAATCGCTGCCCGCCCGCCGAGACTGCCAAAGATCACGGGCTTGCCTGCGTTGAGCACAATACCCTGAGCGAAAGCGCTTAGGCCGAAGGCAGAGTTAAAGAGCGAGGTGGCACTCCCGTCAGTGCCAAGGTTGAGAACAGAGAATTCAAGCAATTCATCACCGGCATCGCCCCATCGCTTGGTTGTGATCTCAGGCGCGGCCGTATTGAGGCGTCGCACGCCAATCGGCCGTTGCCGTTTGACCGTGAATACGGTTTGGTCACCGGATGTTGCCAGTGACTGAACACTCGATGGGAATGCATCGTCATCTTTCCAGAGCGTCGTCGATGTCAGTTCCGGGGTCACGCTGAGAAGAAGCCCTTTGCCGCCTTCCTCGCATGGTCCGTGCACTTGACCTGCGATCCTGAGTTGGCTCTCGCCGGCCTCCGCGGCAAAGACTTGAAAATCCGGAAGTGTGGATGTGCTCTTCACATCCAAGGTTGCAGCATCCAGCCGATAGATTGTTGCTTGTTGCGGGCCTTGGCACAATGTCGGCAGACCGAATAAAGCCTCGCTTGAGCCGAAATTGCCAAACTGTCGTGAATTGATGATCAGTGCGAGATCCGGACCGATCTTCGACAAGAGCGCCCATCGGCCGATGATGAACGCAGACTGCCCAACCTCGATGTCCCTGCGCGCCATCTCGTTGCCGTCGCGATCGAAGCGGACGATGTGCGCAATGCGCTCGTCCGTCGACGACAGGCTGGATCCCGACAGCATCACGATGTGGTTGCCGGACGTTACTGAACCGAAGGACATATTATTCGCAAGATCAGGCCATTCCTTCTTCCAGACCTCCACTCCATCCGGGGTAAATCGTCTGACGATCGGGTAAGGGTGTTCTGATGTCTTGTAGCCAAAGGCATAGACCTGCGATTGATCGATAAGGAGGTTGCCGGCGGCGATTTCATGGGACGTAGGAAAGGACGACGACGACTTCGGTCCCGCCTCCCTGATGACGCTTGCCATCGACTTTCCGTCCCAGTCGCCCATGACTGAGAGCAGCAGCCGACCGGCAAGCGGCTTCGCATCGAAAACCTCACCGACATCGTCGCTATTTAAGTGCGTATAATCGAAGGTCAGCGCGGCGGGAGGATCACCCTGTTCGGTCAGGCTTGCCCCATAGCCGAATACGATGAAGGGCGCCCAGAACCGAGGATGGTGATGAGCTCTATCGGCCTTGGCGAGATAGTGCTCGATGCCCTCAAAAAGCGCAAAGGACGCGCTCTTGTGCTGCTGCGCATTCCAGGACTGAAAGAATTCGAGCATCAGATCATGGGTCGCGTTGGTTTCAACCGTCCAGAGGGAGGCGAGCAAGGTTGGCGTACCCGCCACCGAGAAGGCTGCCGCAAGATCGGTGATGCCGAGATTGGCGGCGGAGGTATCGATGCGCGCTGTATTGCAGGCCGACAGCACAACCAGCCGCGCATCGAGCGGGAGCCGGGTAATTTCGGACGCCGTCAGCAGACCATCGTCGAAACTGTCAGAAACGTCATTCGGCGTCAGAACAAGGGATGGCTCGTTCAGGCCCGGCAGATCATTGCGCAACAATCCGTGGGTCGCAAAATGGATGACGTCGTATTTGCCGAGATCCTTGCTGCGGACATCTTCTTCGGACGCACCGGCACCGAGTAGAACATCCTCTTTCCGTGCCTTCAGCAGCTTCGCGACATTGAGGATCTCATCTTCTGTCTCCGGCAGCGATCCAAGTTCGCTCAGGGCGCCGCGTAGGGAGTTATTCGTGGCGGCACCGCGGGTAAGGCTCGCCTGGGCGGCGACGCTCGCGAGCGAGGGGTTGCCAATCCCCAAATAGGGAAGCGGGGCGTGTTGATTGGTGACGGACGCCCGCATACCGAGGAAGTGACGCGCCGAAATGGTCGTGGCGAAGCGGTATGTCTTGCCGAGCCAGCGCGCCGCCGCGAGATCATAGCCATCGCCCATCTGGGGAGGCGCTTCCTCCAGCAACGCCGCAAATGGAATGCCCGCGAGCTCATCAGGAGGTGCGACATTGACCAACGCGCCGGGCCTTATGCAGCCCTCAAGGCCCTTGAACATGAGATCCTTCAGCCGTACGGCCGCCTCGACCGGGTACTGGCTGTCGAGCGCCTCGTCGGCCGCGCGCTCCTGCGTCAGCGCCAGACGCAAGAGCTTGGCATCCCGGAGCGCTTGCTGCGGGTCAACATCCGATACCGAATGGACCACGGTCGATCCGGAGATGCAGAGCCGCCCCATGCCCTTGAGCGTCAGAAAGTAGGTCAAGAAGACCTCGTTGGGCTGCAGGACCGACTGAATCTGCGCTACACGTGGATAGCCGATTGTTTTGGCGTAGTCCTCACCCTTTGCGATTGCGTCACCAAGCTGCGTGACCGTCTCTGTCAGATGTGCGTAGGTCGTGATCAGATACCCGGCCTCTTTCTTGCCGCCGGCCATGAGAAGCTTGATCTGATCGAACTCCCATTGCCGTTTTTGCTGAAGGAGAAGGTAGTAGGAACGCACCGCCGCGCGGGCCCGCTCAGTCTTTTGCGCGCCGATCAGCACGGCAAAGTCGCTGGTCTGATGTCGTAGCGTGCGTGCCAACATCTCGCTGCCCTTCAGCGCAAGATCGGCCGCATCCGCCGGTGGATACTCGGCCAGTGTTGTGAGGGCGGACTCGATCATCAGCAGATCGACGAGAGTCGGAAGCTGAAACCCTTCATAGCGTTGCTTCAGAAACGTCTCGAAAACCTCGATACGTTCCCGGGCCGCCGTCTGCACGAGAGCGGCTGCTTCGGCCTTCGAATTCTCTGCAGCAATGAGCCCAAGCGCAAAATGGCGATAAGATTCGATGTCTTCTTCAATCAACCCCTTTAGCTGCCACGCTTCAGGGAGCGAACCAAAGAGCGGTTTCCAGACCTGCATGCGCGCGTGATCCTTGAAACTGTCGATCAGCAAGTCCGACAGCGCAAAGTAAAACTCCTGCAGGTTATCAAAATGACCGCGCGCAAGAATTGCCTCTCGCTGCGATTGTAGAGGGTGACGCGCATGGATGGCCGCCGCCTCGTCAGGCGTACCCTCGAAGAGGGTCGAGAGGGACGCCAGGCTGTTGCTCGTCGATGTCCGGTACAGCTTCACGTTCTCATTAATATCGAGACGCTCGTTAAGCCGGATCCCTTCCTCGAGAAATCCCGCGACCTGCTTCGAGCGCGTAGTCATAGCGTACAGCTTCGTAACGATTATCATGTAGTTGGCGAAGATCGGCCCTTCATGATTGAGGTTGGCGGACATGTAGGGGTCAATAAGACGCGCAAGCGTTTGTGCGCTCGCAATGTCCTGCTGCGTGACGAGAGATTCGAGCAACTCGGCGAGTATCTTGCAGATGCTGTATTTGTCCTTCGGATCGATCAACAAAAGACTGATGACAGCGCTCGAGTAGGCCTTTTCGACAAGCCGCATATCGTTCGCGCGGAGAAAATAAATGACGGCGGCCAGATTGGCGGATGCTGCCGGGTAGGGTGTCGCCGCCGGGTTGAACGCGACTTTGTTGTCTTTGAAAATGCCTTTCAGGATTTCAGGATTGTTGGCCCAAACCTGCGCACGCACGAAATAGGCGTAAAGATCTGAAAAGAGCGGATTGAGCGACTTGTCGTCCTTGACGATCTCATACGCTGCGACTTCGGACTCTAGGGCGCAACCGAGTTCGTAAGCTGTCGAGCAGATCTCCGTCAGATCGCGAAGTAGATAGGCTTTCGCGCGCTTGTCGGTCTCCTGCTCGGCAAGCTCTGCAATCTCCCGCGCCGCCTCGCGCACCTTACCCTGATGAAATTTCTGGTAGGCAGCCTGTTTTCGGCTTTCCAAATCCGGTGCGGGCTGTGAAAATGCTCGTGAGACGGGAATGAGTTGGAGGATTGTGCAGAGCAGCATCGCTGCCAGCACCGACATCAGGGCAGGGGGGCCCTTTCGTATGAAGCGCGCCGCGTTGTCAGCCGTCATTGCCGTCGTTCTCGCGGATCCTGCCATGGCGCAGGAGAGCCTGATTGGCATGGCTCTTCCTGCATCCCCCGACAACGCTAGCATGATCTCGGTCGAGAACAGCCCCGAACTTTACGACCTGGGCGGCCTCTCGGCTAAGGCCGTCACCAAATATGCGGGGACCAAGCTGGGTGACGCGCCTTACAGCGGACGCGGCCGCCATGAGTCCGAGATCTATCGCGCCCTCTCGCCGTCCGTCGTCATTGTCGCTACCGACGACGGCATAGGTTCAGGCTCCTTTATCGGGAGCGGCGACAGTGTGCTGACCAACTGGCACGTCGTGAAAGGCTTTCAAAAGGTTGGTCTCGTCTTTAAGCCTCCGGCCGAAGGCAGCAAGCCGTCCGAGGCCGACATCGAGATCGCCGACGTGATCAAGATCGATCCTGGCCGCGACCTGGCTCTCTTGCGTGTTGCAGCCTTACCCCGCGATGTTAAACCCATCATGCTGGGGGCGGAGTCCGACATTCAGGTGGGCGCCGATGTGCACGCCATCGGGCATCCCACCGGCGAAGCCTGGACTTACACCAAGGGCTTCATCAGCCAATACCGCAAGGATTATGAATGGCGGGACGAAGAAGGATCCCACAAAGCTAGCGTGATCCAGACCCAGACGCCCATCAACCCCGGAAACTCAGGAGGGCCGTTGCTCTCCGATGACGGCAAGCTGATCGGCGGTAATGCGTTCAAAGCCAAAGGCGAGGCGCTCAACTTCGCGATCTCGATTGCCGACGTGCAGGCCTTTCTCGCAAAAGCCGGGCAGCCGATCCCGATCAAGCCGCCGGCGACCTGCAAGTCCGTAAAGCTCTATGAGGGAAGGGACCGGCAAGAGATCGCGACACTGGTTCAGTACGACACGAACTGCGATGGCAAACCGGACTATTCCTTTGTCACGCCCGACGACCGTACCAAGCCCATCTCGGCGCATCTCGACACGAACTTTGATGGCAAGACCGATATCTCCGTCGAGGACCGCAACCGCGACCAGAAATGGGACATCTCTTTTCACGACGTTGATTTCGACGGTAAGATCGATCTCGTCGGCTATCATCCCGACGGCAAGCTGACACCCTCGCGCCTGGAAAAATACATCCCCGGTACCCGCTATTGAGGATCAGCGTTGCGCGCACAACGAAGCTTCATCCTGGCCGCACTCTTGCTGCTCGCCTTCTATCTCCTGCCGTCCCATGGCGAGACGGTCGACGTTAAATATCGCGGTCCGGTCGATCTTAAGACCTTTGCGTGCAACGATATAAGTCGCAGCAGCTTCATCACTCGTGTGTGCTACGACCGCGCCAAGCAGTATATGATCATCCGTCTCAATACGACCTACTACCATTATTGCGAGTTGCCGCCCGCCACATTCAGCGCGTTCCTCGACGCGCCATCGATGGGCAGCTTTTATAACCAGCATATCAAGGGAACGGGTCGCGATGGCCCCTTCGATTGCCGCACGCACCCCGTGCCCGAATATTGATTTTATCGCGCCGTGCGCGAACGAAGGAGGGCTGGATGTCCGCCTGGTACTATGTCGATGAGAACCGACAGACCATCGGTCCACTGGCGCGCGACCGTCTGATCGGTCTCTTGCGAGAGATGGCTCGGCCCGGCGATGTCTTCGTTTGGCAGGCCGGGTTTGATGCCTGGAAGAAGGTCTCGCAGGTCGAGGAACTGCTCCCGCCGCCTCCTGCCGTACCTTTGCCGCCACCGGAGCTCGAGCTCCGGCCTGTTCTGCCGCTGAGTGCCGACGAGCCAAGTCGCGGTGCAGCGACAAGAACCGCAACCCGGGCCAAGGAGACGTTACAGGCAATCGGTGGGGTCCTGCTGGCCGGCGGAATCGGGATCGGGCTCGTCGCATTGACCATGATGGTCTTCTACGGCGCCACCTGGGCCTCCGAGCATCTGCTCCGTTACGCAATCCTGGCTGCGCAATGGGCCATCGTGATCTCTATCGTGATCCTGGCGCCGCTCGCCGTGTTTCGACGAACCCGCATCATAAGCGCTGTCGGTTTTTTCTCAACATCTTACATTTTCGGCACTTGCCATCTGGATGATGGGGCTGCTCAGTGCTTATTTTTACTGGGGACTTAAATCCATTATCATCGGCATGTGCTTATTTGGTGTCGGCGTCGTGCCGGTGGCGCTCCTGGCCTCGCTCTTCAACAGCGACTGGAGCGCGATCGGGATGATGCTCACAGGTATCGCCCTTACCTACGGTGCGCGCATGCTGGCATTCTGGATGTTTGAGCACGTCTGACCGCAGCGTCGTCTGGTTGAAGGCATTCTACTCGATCAAATTGGAAGAAATACTGGCGGGCTTGCGCCCGATGCGCCGGAGTCGGCCCTCTCGCAGCGATCTCTTCGGAGTGCTTGCAGTCAAGCCGTTCCGTCGGAGCTTTTCGAAAAGTACTTTTGCGTTTGAAATGCACCTATACCCCTTGCTTGACTCCGTAACCCATTGAAATCACGTCAAATGAGTGCGCGCTCCGAGCGCACCATAAATCCACAATTCTATCGTTGCGTCGGGACGTATGGCGCTGAGCTTCGTTAACTCGCGTATCGCCCCCTACCTTGCTGGTGCCCCGGCCGAGCCCCCCGGCGGTGGGGCTCTCGGCCCAGTTTTAGTCGACAATAGGCAGACCGGCGAATGTGCCGCCGTTGAACAAGGGCGCCAAGTTTTCCGGCTTATACGGCCCCAGACTACAAACGCCTTTGGCGTCGTCGGAACAGATCTGTGAAGAGCCCGAGTAGCGCGTCAGAACACTGCGGTGGACGCCCTCATTGATCGTGGTGGTCGGCTTACCGTTTTCATCGAGAGCGCAGTAAAGGCTTTCGTTGAGCTTCACTATGCACTTCTTCATTCCCACGTCCCGGATGGTCGGATGGTAACGGTCCAGCGCGAATAGGCCCGAAGAGGAGTCATGTGAGGGCGCTGTCGGGTCGAGCATGGTGGGATCGGGAAGGCAGGTCCAGTCCAGGGCAAGGCCAACCCCTTCGGCCTGCTTGACCATCCAAACCAGCGGGATGTCGGCAAGGGTTCGGGTGTTGTAGCCGCCGCCGACGTCCGAGTGAGCACCGGCAAACCAGACCTGTTGGATCGTCACGCCTGCGGGCACGTCGCCAGTCCAGAACGTGGGCGTGAAGTCGTGCCGGTGCTCATCAATGGCGAGAGCATGCACGGCGTGCTTCACGAACGGCGACGGGGTCGTATCGTGAAACGCGAACTTCTCCTTGTTGCTGGCTGCCAGAAGGCTGCCCGGTATGCCAAGGCTTCCCACAGTGTCCCAGACCCCGAGGAAGGCTATACTAGGCTCCAGGTGGCTCTTCACCTTGTACGCATCGGCGAAGGCCTTGGGCGAGTGAGGTTTCGGGCTGCGGTAGTATTTCCAGGCATCAGGCAGGGCGCCCAACGACTGGCGAAACAGAATACCGCAAGCCGAGATTAGGCCCGCAAGACTGCGGGCGGTAAACGCACCGCGCGAGAACCCGAACAAATAGATCTCGTCGCCGGGCAGATAGTTCTGCGCGATGAATTGATAAGCGGAGCGGATATTGTCATCGACGCCGATGCCGGTGGCGCCTTCGATCCAGCTCTCGAGCTTTAGGCCTGTCGTTCCTACGCCCCGCAAATAGAGGACGATTTGCAGCGTGCCACCGGTCTGCAGGGAGCCATGGATTGATCGCGCGAGAAGCGCGACGTTTGTGTCATCGGTCTGGGTGTCGTCCGCATTCCAGGTACCATCGCAGCAAACGATAATGCGCTTCATCATTGTATCCCATTGTCTTGGTTAAGGATGACACCGCAGCTTGAAATGCGCCGGCGTGTCGAGCGCCGCGCCCGCCTATCGCGTGCCAATGTCGGGAATCAGCTGCTCGCTCGGTTTATCGAAATCGAGAAGGATCCGCCCCGGTATTTTTGCGATCTCTAGATTCCGGATCAAGAATACACGCGCGCCAAAATCTTTCTTGTCAAGCGAGGCCATTTTCTTCCAATCATCGAACTCGCAGTACGCTTTCACTGGCTTGGCGCAGGGATCGCTATCGAGCTTCATTTGTGAGAACCCGAGGGGGTGCCAGTCTCGCGAGAGACCACCGATGTAGGTTCGGGCGGAATATAGATTGTTCTGGTCGCATTTGAAGGTGTAAGCGAGCTCGCAGTAGTGAGCGTACTGGGTTACGAAATTCTTTAGCTGATAGGCGTATTCGTCGGTCGATTTCAGCTCGTCTTTGTCTTCTTTCGTAAGGCTACGCCCGCCGACCAGGAATCGCTCTTTTATTTCAGGGATGTCCTTACGCTGTTCGACGTCGCTGATGACCTGCAGCAATCCGCGCGCATTGGCCGGGTATAGTTGCTGGCCAAGCAGCGGAAAAATCACCGCCGATATATGGTTGCCCGGCTTAAATAGGCCCCCGACTTTTCGGACGGCCTCGCTCGCGGTGTAACCAACCAGCTCGTCATAGCTGGCGACGAAGGAGTAGACCTGTTCCTTGGGACCCAGGTTCTCGATGCGCTCCAGAGCGAGCGCTGCCCCCGAGACGGGGTCGTAAGGCACGAGACGCACCAGGTAGTTGACCTCGGCGTTCTCTTCGAGGTGCTTGATGGCGAGCTGGCTATCCATGCGCTTGATAGTGTTCTGCGAGACGTAGAATAGCGCGAGCCCGGGGCCGGCGGCCGAAAATCCCATGCCGCCGACCAGCGAGAAAAATAGCGCGACCCATACCCACCTAGAGATCTTCTCCGGTGGCGTTTTCAGGGCAACGTAAGCCAACACGGCGGTGAGCAGAAGCAAGATAGCGCCGATCGCTGAAAGCGACGCGGTCGACGATGAACTCGTAATAATGGTGATGACTTGGACTACGGCGTCAAAAAAATCCTTTAGGAAATCCATGTGGCGGTCCAGGAAAAATTGTTACAAAGAGATGTCCGCAGAAGAATGAGTTCTCATGCTTTGGCGACTTGCCCGCATTTCATTACACGAAGACACGACACAGAGCTGAGGCGAGCGGCTAGGCTCCTTGGGCGTCGAAGGCAACATTTGGCGTCCAAAGGACGCGTCCTAAAATCTACTATCCAATTTGGTGAGGGTAGCGATTAGTGACCGCACGCACAAGTAGAATCACAAATATTTCAGGGTGAACCTGATCCAGCTGCGGTTCGAATAAGGATGGAAATGGGTTCACGACAGGTCATGCTATCGTCGGGTTATAGTGATGCAGGCCAATTGGCCGCTCGTCGCTGCGAGGCAACCATTCACACTTCATTCTTCGCCTTCATTCTTCGCGCCAGCCAATCCTTACGGGCCAATGGGTGCCGCCGCCGGCCAAGCGTGTGCTCTAAATCGTGTCACTTGCACCGACGCGTGGTTTTGCCGACTTCTGTTTGCGGCGCTTTGCGAACCATTAAGATCCGAATGTCCATTTCCGAGATTGAACCCTTAGCGGACGTGACAGCTGCGAGGTAGGTCGTAGCCGTGGAAATGGAGCGCGACTCGTCCGCGCGAACGAAATGTGGACGTATCTGGTGCGGTTTCTGGTGCGGCGGTCGCGCTGCAGGCAACAAGAACGAAGTAAGCTATCGATCACGTTGGTGGGCCCGGCAGGGCTCGAACCTGCAACCAGACCGTTATGAGCGGTGGGACCAAGCCGATCTTGCATAGGGCAGGCCCTTTCCAGGAAGTTCGGCCAAAAGGCACTTCTACGGGCAAAATGCGCCATACTCTTCGCCTTCCACTTAGGGGGGCTGGGTTTGTCGGGGTGCCGCGCGGCAGAGCGACGGCGGCAAGGGCTTTAATATGCTCATCGCGCAGGACTGGCACTGTCAGGATCGTGCTTCGCAAACCGATGGCTGAGGGCGCCTAGCGGCGCGACGCATCAATTGGGCGCAGGGCGACCGAAGAGGCCTACCACGCCGCTTATCGTCTCGGCGTACGCAGCCAGCCCATGTCGAATGAAGTTGATACGCCTGAGCTATCAAAGATCGCGCTGCTGAATGGCGATTTTAGAAGAAACTACGGCAAGCTGCTTGGAGCCTACCTCTACTTGCGATCAATCAGCGCCGCCCGCGGCCGCTCCTGGCTTTGGGGCGGCCTCTTTTCTCTGGCTTGTTCTGCGGGTCTGACATGGTTGTCGCGGGATGGTTGGATGCTGCCAATCTGGCCTTGATCGCTCTTATCAACTCGCTCATCCGTTGGCAGCGAACCCCGTGATGACGGGCGAGTGAGCCGGACGAAAGCCAGACGTATCGGCCAGCCCGCAGTTTGGTGTGAATGCTGATTGAAAAATGACCCCCATCGGCGTCGTCGGGACCCCTTCAGGCCATTGATTTTATTTAATTGAAATGATGGGACCCCCCACGCCGATCATGGTTGAGACCCCACGCCGAAACACATGCGCCGTCCTGGCGGTGGCGGCCGCGTTTGCCCTGCAGCCTCTGCAGCAGGTCGGCGAACGCCTCGGGGCCGGTTGCGATGGCCTCGAACCCGCGCGCGCCGGCGATGCGGCGCGAGGCGTCGGAGAGCGTGTTGAGATTGATTTTCGGCCCCCATTGCTCGACGGCGCCGGCGGTCTCGACGAGGCGCACGGCCTGGTCGAGCGGCATCGGGTCGAGCAGCGGCGAGGCCTTCCGGCCGTCGAGCCGTGCGGCGACGTAGGTCTCGAAGTCGGACGGCTCCTGCGGCTCGGCGTCGGCGAGCTTGGCCAGGCGCGGGAGGGCCATGGCGATGTGGTACGCGAAATCGTGCAGCGCGCCGTGACCGGTCGGCGAAGTGCATGAACAGGATGGCTTGTCCCTTGAGTTGGGCGTGGACCTGGGCCCATGCCTGGGCCTCGCGCAGTTCGCGCTCGATCGGATAGTGGGTGGCGCGCAGCGAGGACATGCCGACCTGGGCGAGCGTGGTGGGCGCCTTGACGTTGACGGTAACGAACTGACAGCCCCCGTAGGGGATGCCGTGGTTCGGGAAGAACGGGTTGTCGTTGAGGTAGTGCAGCATGGCGGCGGTCTTGGTGTTCTCGTCCCCTGCTGAGAGTGCCATTTGATGTCGAAGGGCATCTTAGGGCTGGCCAGTACCAGCTAACGCCTCGAGGCGATCGTTGACGATGTCGGCACGGCCCTCTGGCCCTCGAATATTGCCTTCGAGAAAATGATCGAAGTTTTCATCGGCAAGGAACAGCTCCGTGATCTGTTCGGCGATATAGTCCCGAATCTCGGGCTCGGCGGCCGCCACCTCGTCAGTCAGTTCCTCGCGTCCGTCGACGAGCAGCAGAATGTCCTCGGCGTCGCGACTACCGATAAGGTCGCCGCCGCCGCGCCCGCGGTAGGCTTCGAGCTTAGTCGCGACGAACAGCGGCGGCGTAAGGCGCCGTATCACGAGAGCTTCATCAAGCGCCGTGGGGACGGCCGTTTCGATGCCCTTCGCGTACCAGCGATTGCTGAAGCCGAGGATCGCTTCATCGTCGGGCATGAAATCGACCTTGAGCTCGCCAAGCTTCATTCGGCAGATGACGTTGTCCTCGGGCGCCTCCGCGAAACCGCGCTGGCGCAATTGGTCCATCAGTTCAGCCCATGCCGCGAAGCCGGCGAGATCGACGATGAGATCGACATCATCCGTTGCCCGTACGCCCTCGAGCGTTATGGGATCGGTGATATAGAGAGCCGTCGTGCAGCCACCGACGAAGACCAGGCGCTCACGCAGATCGTCGCCGAGAGCCACGGCGACGGTTTTGAGCATTTCTTTCAGCTGCCCTTGGATGGTCATGCCAACCTCTTTGCGAGCACGTCTGCAGCCAGGCTGGCTTCACGCTGGTTGCCAAGCCGTATGGCATCGATGAGAGCGAGATAGGCGTAGAGACCGTCGTCCTTTTCGACCGCTTCCGGCACGGTCTTGAACAGCGGTTCGATCGATTGGCCGAGGTCTCGTCCGCGCGCATAGGGCCACACGCTGATGAGGTCGCCAGCGCTGTGCAGGGATTCCTTGAGGACGGGCGCGGCGAACGCCGTCGGCAGCCCGCGCTGCATCGACCCGGGTTTGGCGGGAAAGACGAACTTCAGACCATGGACGATGAACTCGCGCAAGTGACGCCGATTTGGCTTGGGGCGACCGGTCTTCCGGTCCTTGATCGCGAGGCCCGATGCCAAGCTGCGGTTGATGGAAGCGCTGATTTCGGTCTTGCTGATCCCGAGAGCTGCTTCTAACCCTCGGACCGAATAGGGATCGTCCCCCTGCTCGCCCCGGTGACGAGCAAGGTGCTGGCCCTTATTGTGTTCGTCGTCTTCCAGGCTCACGAGCTTGAGTAGAACGACCAGATCTTGGCTTTTCATCATCCCCGCCGCCTTTGTCCTCTGTCCTAGGACAGGGGACACCCAACCATATTCGGATGGGAGGGTCAAAACGGCGTGTTCAGCGGTTCCACGCTACGTTGGGGCGGCACCTAAATACCGTCAGCTCGGAATCGTCTCTTTCAAGCCACTTTGCGCTTCAACGACGCTTCATCGAGGTGATGGACGCGCGCTGCCGGACAGACACGCTGGACGATCTCGCACAGATGCTGGTGGTGCGTGAGATAGATCACCTGCCCGACCTGAGCCATCTCCGCGAACAGCCGGAACGCCTCCTCCGCGCGGAAATCATCAAACGTCTCCATGATGTCGTCCGCGACGAAGGGGACCGAGCTGCGAGCCCGCACGAACTCGTGGTAGCCCGCGACGCGCAGTGCAAGATAGAGCTGGAAGCGGGTACCCTTGGAGAGTTTGTCGGCGGCCTTTGACCCTCCCTCGGCCGCGACCGCGATCAATGTATCGCCATCCCTGCCAGGCTGGGCGACGAGCCCCGTATAGGCGCCGCGGCTGATGGTGCGGAACGCCTCCGACGCGCGCGTCATCATGGAGCTACGATGCCGTTCGCGATAAGTGGCGAGCGCCTGCTGGGTGGCCGCGATGCCCGCTCTAAGCTGCAGATAGCGCATCGCGCGATCCTCGATCTCAAGCAGCGTCGTCCGCCGACGCTCCTCGATGATGGCGACTCTCGCATCGCCGCCGATCGCCTCTACGCGATCTTCGGCCGCCGACTTCGCCGCGAACAGCTCGTGACACCGCTTGTCCTGATCGTCTGCGCGGGCCGTCAACTCGGCGAGTTCGGTTTCCAGAGCTGATCTGTCTGCTGCATCGAGCGCGGCTTCCGCGCTCTGAAGATCCGTCGCGCGCAATGCCTCGACGATGTCCTGCTCCGCCTGCCCTGCCTGTTCGACGAGATCGGCGCGGCGAGCGATATCGGAAATCTTTTGCGCCACCTCCTCCAGAGAGGCGACCTGGACCGCGGTGGCGCGCTCGCTGAGCTCGAGAGCGCGGTCATGGTCCGCTCGTGCGAGGGCAAGCGCCTGTCCGCTTTGATGCAGCTTCGCCAACTCTGATATGTGTGAAAACCGACTCGCATTGATGATGTCGTCCTGACGCAGCGCCGCCTCGAAGGCGTCGGCAGAGTCGACGTCCAGCAGGCGCCGATGTGCCGCCCAAGTTTGCTCACGCCGCGCCCGTATGTCGGCAGCTTCGTGGTCGGACACGATGCCGGTCGTAGAAGCGAAGCTCGTTTCTTCAGCTTCACAGTGCCGGACCAGCGTGGTCAGCCGTTCGACCTCCCCCTGATGACGCAGTACTGCAACCTCCGCCTCGCCTCGCGCTGCCTTCCAATACTGCAGGGCCTCGGCGCCGGGGCATTGCATGGCGACAAGCTCATCGACGGTGCCATGCCATGGTCCCAAAGCGGCAAGTCGATCTGTTAGCAGATCGAGCGCGGCCTCGCGGGCACGCTCTGCAAGCCGGCGCCGAACATGGTGGTCGGCGGAGCGTAGCGCCTCGACCACGACGGCCAGCTCAGCCAAAGCGCGATCCCGTTCGGCACGCAGGTGAGGATCCGCTTCGCTCTCCGGCAGTCTCGACGTCGCCTCGTCGAGGCGTTGCCGCGCCTCGTCCAATTCTCGCGCGGCGTTGCGCGTCGCGCCCTCGATGCCCGAGCGGGATTCGATCAGATCGCGCAAGCGGCCGATGGTCGCCGCTGGCAGCACGAGGCGTTTGGGATCAGGTTCTTCGGATCGCTCGATCCGCTGCAGGATCCCGGACATCGCGAGGTCGAGCTGACGCAATTGCAAACGCCGCTCGGGAATATCCTTGTCGGCGGTCACGTGGCGGGCACGCAAGTCGGCCAGTCGCTCTACATGCTCCTCGAGGCGCAACGCGGCCTCATCAAAAACGACCTCGGCGAGCTCGATCGCCAGCTGATCGATCTGCTCGGCGATCGCTTTGGTTTTGACTCCGAGCTCGATCTCTTGCTTTCGAAGCTGGGGCAGTTCCCCTGCCCATGCCGGCGGGTCCGCAGGCACGTCAGCCAGCGGCGCAAGTCGCGCGCGGATGCCACGCAAGGCGGAGAGACGCGGCAACGCCGCGAGGTAGCGCTCGATCTCATCACTGCGTCGATGGATACGCCCGCGTTCCTCGACCGCCTCATCATATTGCAGGGACGCCCGGTCGCGCGTGTCGATGAGCCGGGCGTGATCGGAGGCGAGAGTGTCGAATTGCTCGCGCTCAGCCTTGAGTTCTGCCAGCCGCGCTTTCAGATCAGCGAGTGCTCCCGTGCGGGCGCGATACTTGTAGAAGCCGTCCGCTTCCCCCTTGAGGCCGACGAGCTTGTCGCTGAGGTGCGAGAGGCCCGCACTTGCCGAAAACAGCAACTGTCCGAGATCTCCCCTGCTCGCCAGAATGCTCTCGCCGCCTCTTTCGAGCGTCTCATCATCGAGCGAGAACATGGTGCGGTACGCATCGCGCTCGATGCCGCCGAGCTCGGCCCGGATTGCGGCCTCGGGCAACGCACGATCGGCTCCGTCGAGGAGACTGTTCTGCGGCCGTTTGATCCGCGCGAACTCCCGCGTGTCGCCAGCCAAGTCCAACGCCGCGCCGATCCGCATCGTGGGGTATGGATGGATGAAGTCGAATGGGCTCTGCGAACCGATCCCGAACAGCAGATCGAGAAAGGCCGCGAAAGCGGTCGACTTGCCGGCTTCGTTCGGCCCGTAAATGACGTGCAGATCCGGCTCTCCTTCGCGCCGCTCGCCGAAGTCGAGGCTGCAGTCGGTGAACTTGCCGTATCGAGTAAGGTCGAGGCGACGCAGGCGCATGACTTAAGTCTCCTCGCCGACAGCCTCGAGACGCGCCATGACGCCCTCGGCGCCTTCGCGCGCCAGGCGTGCGATCGCCTCCTTGAAAGAGGCTTCGTCCGATCCGAAGAGGTCACGACACTCTTGCGGAAGCTGAGCCCTGATCTCCTCGGCCACGCCCATCAGTTCGCTTCGAAACGCCTCCGATCCGAAGACATCGTCTTCGATCAGGCGATGGAGCTCCCTGATCGGATCGCCCGACGTCTGGTCCTGCTGCTCGGCCGGCCGGCAGGCGATTTCGAGTTGCTCGATCCAGCATCCCCCTATGACGGAGCCCCTGTCGTCGGCCTCTGTCTTCAGCAAGTCCGCGTCGCGCCGGATGCGCCATGCCAGCGGCGTCGCACCCGTTATGCGCACGCGGGCGACCAGGTGCTCGGACCGGAGAGCGTCGCGCTCCTTCTCAAGTGCCCGGGTCACTGCCGCGACGAGGTCGCGCCAATCTTCCAGGCCGCTCACGTCGACTGAAATCCGCTCGAACTGAGCCACGCTGGTGATCCGTTCCTCGACGTGAATCGAGCGATCGTTGGCGATGGTCACGAGCGTCACCGATTTCGGGCCGGCCTCATTGATGTCGCGGCCTTGCGGCATGCCGGGCATTACGATCGCGCATCCGCCCTTTATAGCCGAGCGTTTGTGCACATGACCGAGGGCCCAATAGTGAAAGCCGGTCGCCTGGAGATCTGCAATGCTGCACGGCGCGTAGAGATCGTGTCCCGGAGCTCCTGCGAGGCTCGTGTGCAGGAGGCCGATATTGACCGCACCGTCGACCGCCGGACGAAATCGTCCGAGGAGGCTCTCCGGAGCGTGCGGTTGCGCGAAGCTCAGGCCGTGGACGACAACAGGAACATGGCCCGGCGCGCGATCAATATCGATTGCCTCCCCTCGCCCGCCGAAGACCTTTACGGAATCTGGCAGGACCAATTCCTTGGTGATTTTCGACAGCGCGTCGTGGTTGCCGCGGATGATGAAGACTCGAATGCCGGCTTGGCTGAGCCGTCGGAGCTGTTCGGCGAGGAAGCGCGCCGTCTTCATCGAGGTCTGATCGCCGTCGTAGAGATCTCCGGCGATCAGGAGCGCGTCGACCTGCTCGTCCAGGCAAAGGTCGATCACCTGGACGAAGGCGCGCCGGGTGGCGTTGCCGATCAGCTCCGCCAGGTCGGGATGGCGCAGCGCAAGCGAGCGCAGGGGTGAATCAAGATGAATATCCGCAGCATGGACAAAGCGATACGTCACCGTCTCCCACCCCCTGTTTATGTCCCCTGCGCGTCCGCCGGACCTTACGCGCTGGGCAATCAGCGTGATATTGAAATAGCTCAACGGAGCCGGGTTACCCGCAAGAATCACACGAATAGCTTGTTATCTGTCCGGGGGGGATGGTGATGACTGCAGAGCCGATCGACGACGTCTTGGACTGGGCCAAGAAGCTCTCATCCTGGAAACAGGACGCACTGCGGCGGCTCGCGATCAGCAATGACCTCACGGACACGGACCTTGGCGAGTTGCTCGCCATGGTCAAGACCGCCGCGGGCTTCAGCCTTGCGAGCGCACCCCCCGGCGCCGTCCCGTTTGCGAAGGCCCATTTCGGGGGTGGGAAGCATCAGCCCATCATCCTGAAAGGCATCGCCAACGTCGAAAACATCAACCGTCTGGTTCCGAAGGCCGGCCTCACCTTTTGCCCGAAGGCCTTAACGATCGTGTATGGCCGTAATGGGAGCGGCAAGAGCGGCTTCGTGCGTATCCTGCGGACGGCTTGCCGCACGCGCGTCGAGAACCCGGCCAAGCTCTGTTTTTCGGCGTGGGGTCTCAACCATGATCGGCGTGGGGGTCCCATCATTTCAATTCAATGAAATCAATGGCCTGAAGGGGTCCCGACGACGCCGATGGGGGTCATTTTTCGATCAGCATTCACAGCCACTCCGATCACGTTCGATTTCGGGGCTATTTTCCCGTTCACTTTATTCCGGCCTACAACCTCCCTGTCTACGCTTCGCAGTGGCCGTTACCGGACACCACGTAAGACTCGGTTCGCGGCTGCTCGCTAGGCTTTACCGCGGCCGCCATCTCAGGCGACAGAGTTCAACGCACTTGCACATGCACGGCGCAACTCTCACACCACCAGGCATACGGGTCCGTACCATGGCGGTTCGACCGAGTTATGCTTCGGCGGGCACGTAGAGTCGGGGAAGCCCGAGTTGATCGAACGCGTGGTTGCGCAGGGCTTTCTGGATTACCGGATGTCCTGACATGCGCCAGGGCCCCGTCGATGCTGAACTGGCGGTAGTCGCTGCTTGGATATTTGAGACGCCACGACGGCGCAGTTCCTTGAAGCGATTGTACCCGTTCCGCCACTGCCGCCAAAGATACATGCGTAATCTTCGGCGGATCCATGCTTCCAGGTTCGTGAGCACCACGGGGGTCTGGCAGAAGCCGAAGTACAGGCCTTGCCGTTCGGCTGGACATGAATGCCTAACGCCGAGAGGCCCGCGATCAATCGGCCGTGCGAAACGACAATCGAACGCAATGATCTGCAGTCTCGCCCGGAGCGAGGATGCGCATCGACGGCTTTTCGAACGAGTCCCCGGTGAACCCTTCGGGGTCACTATGGCCCGTCCACGTTTCCATCGAGACAAAGGGCGCACCGGGCCGTGACCACAGCGCCAGATGCGGGAAGCCGGTGGCTTCAAGCGTGATGCAGGAGCCGCTGCCACCGGCGTCAAGACTGAACCAGCCGCTCCTGGCATTCAGAAAGCACATCGCATCGGACGTGAAGAGTTCGTCCGCGAGATCGAGAATCCGTCTTTTGATCGGCAGGAGTCTTCTCCGTGCCGATATAAGTCCGTCGGACGTGACCTCGGGAACCAGCGGGCTCTCTTCTGCTTCGAACCGGATCTTGTATTCGTGCCTGGGAACATCGTCGAACGGCCAGCGGAAAGCCGGATGAAAGCCGAGCGCATAAGGAATGCTCCGGCGATCCAGATTCGCAATAGAAAAGCTGGCCGTCAATGACGAGCCGGCGAGTGCATAGGTGACCGAGAGCTGGAACCAGAACGGATAGACCTTTCGGATCTCCTGATTGCTTGTTAGCGTGACTGTTATGCTGGCGGGATCGCGGCCCGACACGGCGAACTCGTGCTGCCGTGCGAAGCCGTGGACGGCCATCGGCCTCCCGCTGCCATCGACCCGAATCTGACCTCCGCTGGCCGATCCGACAATCGGAAACAATATCGGCGCGGACTGATCCCACCAGACAGGATCTGCATTCCAGAGCAGTTCGCGGCCGCCGACGAACCAGCTGCGCAGTTCGCCACCATGGAGGTCGACGCAGGCGCGAGCGGCGCCGCTTTCGAGGCTTACAAGCATTCACGAGCATTCCCGGGGTCCAGGACGATATCTGAGCTTTGCGCTCGTCACGCCAGCCTGTCAATCGGCATTGGACTGGGCCCCGCGTATTGCCGCATCTGCGAATGTTACCCTGATGGCGCCATTGCCGATGGCGATCCGATGTCGATTGATCGGTCGCGTTAGATGGCTTTCCCGACTTGCTCGACGAGAGGGGCTGTGGGCGGGTCAGGCCCTATATAGCCCGAGTCGTCCACAGCCCCGGGCAATGGGGCAGTGGTCGTGGCGTCGTCGAGTGGGCCCTGGGCGACCAACCGTTCGGCAGCCCTCCGTCTGAGTGCCCTCAGCAGACGTTGCACAATCGAATGCTGTCTCTTTCCAAACTCCTCGGGGTATTTCTCTCGCAGCCGGCCGACAATTGCGAGCGCCGTCAGCTGTGGCTGCTCTGCGAGCCACGCTTCGATCGCGGCAATATGCGGGTCGAGCTTGGACGGCATGCGAACTCTGGTCTTATAGGGCCGACGAGTTCGCCGATGCGTGGTACGCGGCTCGCCGACCGTCGCGGTCTTGCCGAGGGTCTTCGCGAACGTCGCCGCGGTCGCTGGCAGGATGCTAGATGCCGTAATGGGCCGGCCTTCGCGAGGCTAGCCAGGTTATGTGGCTGTCCCTCAGAATGATGATGTTGAAACGGAGTCCGAATGATCGGCTCCAGGCATCAAGTGAGGAACAGCCATGGACTATTATGCGGGGATCGACGTGTCTTTGAAAGAGAGCAGCATCTGCGTTGTTGACGGGACTGGCAAGGTCGTCCGCGAGGTCAAGGTCGCCAGCGAGCCTGAGGTGCTTATTGGCTATTTCGACGAGCTGGATTAGCTGTCAGCCGCATTGGGCTCGAAGCAGGGCCGTTGTCGCAGTGGCTGCGTGCCGGGCTTGTGGCCGGCGGACGCGATGCGGTTTTGCTCGAGACACGGCATGTGAAGCTCGCGGTTCTCCCGCTCGAGCGCCTTCAGCTTCTCGGCCATGTCGGTCGGAACGCCGGCCCGCTGCCCGCTGTCGATCTCGGCCTTCTTGACCCAGTCATGCAGCGTCTGCGGCGTGCAGCCGATCTTGGCCGCAATCGAGGTCACCGCCGCCCAGCGCGACGGATGCTCGTTCGCGTGGTCCAGAACCATCCGAACCGCACGGGCCCGGACCTCGGGTGAAAACTTGTTCGTCGTCTTGCTCGTCATGGCTCCATCCTCTCAGGAGTTGGAGCCTCCGGCAAACCCGGGGCGGTTCACCAGATCCCTCACCACCCTTTGCTCGAGTTTCGACAACTCCGCCTTGTACCTGGCCAGATCCGATTGAGCACGAAAGAACTTCGCTTTGAGCTCTTCTCGTAGCCTTAGTGCTTCTCGAAAAGTCGATGACTCCAGCATCAATAATGCGCACGTCTGCTCTCTTTTTCGGTTTCGGCCCAAGCACACAAGGGGCTCTTGAGGGGGCTTGAATCGCACGTAGCGTTGAATTGTACGATCTCGAAATCGGGACGACGTCTCTCGCGCAGAAGCTTTCAACGAGTAACAAAAATGGCGAACGCTCCACTTAATAGGATTGCAGTCGAACCAATACGGCCCGGCATAGTCCCTGGTGCTTGTCGAAATTCGCCAGAAACCGGCGCCAATGTAGGACAGGAGCTCGCCTGCGCTTCGCTGCCACGCTGGATAGTGGGTCCGTATCGGGTGCCGTCGCGAACCAGAGCGGAAGGAGGATGCTCTCAGTGAAGCGGTTTGCTTTACAAGAAGCCAACCGAGCAGAACCTCTATGGAAAAGATAACCGGAACAAATGCGACGTCACGTTTGCGGTATGGACTGCCAAGATGGATGGCTTGCCATCACCTCGCTGTCGAGCTCAGCGAAACAGCGAGACTCGCGTTCCCAATGGCGCTGACTCAGCTCGGGCAAATCGCGATGATGACGACCGATCTTGCGTTCATTGGACGGATCGGCGCCGAAGCGATGGCAGCGGCAGTGCTGGCGGGCACAGTCTTGTCCATCAGCCTCACCTTCGCCTCAGGCGTGGTGTCAGCAGTGGCGCCGCTTTCGGCTCAGGCTTTTGGCGCAGCCAATCCGGCTCTGGTAGCACGCTGCCTACGTACGGGATTCTGGGCGGCGCTCCTACTGTGGATGCCAATGATGGCCTTTCCGCTGTATGGCGAAGAACTTCTGCTTGCACTCAGCTCCCCTCCGGAAACGGCTCGGCTTGCGCAGCAATATTTGTTTGGGCTCGCCTGGGGCGCGCTGCCAGCCATGTGGTTCTCCGCCGTCCGTAGTTTCATGGCTGCGATTAACCGGCCCGAGCCAGCCTTGTGGATCACGCTGGTGGCAATTCCCATCAATGCGCTGTTGGTCTTTCTCTTGGTCTGCGGCCAGCTTGGGCTGCCACAGCTCGGACTGTTAGGAGTGGGTCTTGCGACGACGATGGTGAACTGCGCGACGTTTTTGACCGCCTTGTGGTTCGTCACCAAGCGTCGACCTTTCCATGACTACCACGTGCTTGCAGATCTCTGGCGCCTCGATTGGCCCCTGATGCGGCAGCTGTTTGGGGTCGGGACGCCGATCTCCATGGCCATTCTGATCGAGTCTGGATTTTTTTCTGCTTCGGCCTTCCTGGTAGCCGCGACCAGCACCACTGCGCTTGCAGCCCACCAGATCGCCGTCCAGGTTGCCACGATTTTGCTCATGATTCCCTTCGGCATCAGCATGGCGGCGACCGTGCGGGTGGGACACGCTGCAGGCCGCAATGACGTCTCTGCCGTTAAGCGCGCGGGTCTGGTCGCGATGTTGTTCGGTGTCGCAATCACTGCAGTTGTGACCCTTGCGGTGATCGCGGCCCGTTTTGAGATCGCTGAGTTATTTTTGGGCGAATCGTCCATAAATGCCGGCGCGACGATTGGACTCGCTGCAGAGCTGCTTTTGGTCGGCGCAAGCTTTTTTGTTACCGACGCCGTGCAGAGCATCGCTGCGGGCAGCCTTCACGGATTGAAGGACACGCGCGTGCCGCTTCTGTTCGCTGGCATCGCTTATTGGCTGGTCGGCCTTTCCCTCAGCTACCTGCTCGGTTTGAAAATGGGCCTCGGCGCAATCGGTATTTGGATTGGCTTATCAATCGGGACGGCCGTCTACGCGGCGCTCCTTGTCATGCGTTTGTGGCGGCTGACGAGCAGACTCGTTTTCACAAGCGATGCTTGAGCGCATACGATCGCGGCCGGTTCGGGTTCGAACGGATTTTGCAGCGGTTTGCGCCGGCTGGCGCGGCGGGCCGAAGGTCAGGGCGCTCGACACCACCGTCAACGCATTCTTGGAAAAGTGGATGCCCCGCGGCTCAAATGTTATGAGACCTAGGACATGTTGCTGGCGAGGAAAGCGGCCTTTTCAAGCAAAGTGAGTCCTCGTTCGATCAGGCAGTTGAGACCTCGATCTCGGGCAGCGACTGCTTCCACGATTAATCTCGCGCTAAGACATAGACGCGGAGCAGCCACGGCCGTTCCCTCCAACTCGCCACAGAGAACCGGCTGCCCCAATTCGCAGCGCGAAGCCAATGTCTTGGACTTCTCCGGCAAGCCCTCTGCCGTGACCAGGGGTTCCCTCATCTGCATGTAGACTTTGTTGACCTCTTTGGCAGGCAGCGGCTTTCGTCCTGCTCCCTGATCGCTTCGAAACAAAAGGAAAGGAAAGATCGTCGGCATCCGATCCCACGGCTCTCCGGCCACCGAGGGAAAGCGATGCAAGCCCGGTTGTTCTAGCAGATCAAAATGACAGGCCTCGCCGAGCCAGGAGCCAATCGCATCGCGAAAAGATTGGACGACCTTTCCAACATCCTGGTCTGGAATAGCGCAGAAGGCGCGCAATTCCGCGAGGGCAGCCTCCCAGCGCAAAAGCAGTCCAAAGTTACTGACATGGTCAAGTGAGCGGACGCCAGGCCAATGTTGTGGCCATTCCGCGCGTGCGCTAGTCTCACTGAGCGAGAAATTCACGGGGTGCTTCATCAAGCGGCACGCAGCCGCCGCTGGAATTAGTAACATCCCGGAAAATGCGGGACCGCCCACAAACTTGGACCCAGTGATGACCACAAGACAATCCGCGGTGAGATAGCTCTGTAACGTGCTTGCCGCCAAACGGAACTGAGCTGCATCGACAAGAATTTCGATGGCATCAGGCCAGCGACGCTTTAGATCTAGCACCCGAGTGGGACTCGGAGCCAACACTCCAGTTTTCGAAAGGTCGGTCAGCACGACTAGAATACGATCGTACCGCGTCACAGCCCTTGATACCATCGCTTCGAGTTCATCATCAATGGTCGCAATCGATCGGAGCCTGCAGTCTTTGGTGCGAATCGCGATCATTTCAACATCAATGGAGTTGCGGAGGTTACCTGTTGCACCCGAAGCATCCTGGGCTGCGTACTGAGGATGCATAGCTCCAGTCAAAGCGTCCGCGACACCGCTCCCGGTCTCCGATGATTGAACCATAATTGCCAACATCTTTGCGGCAGGGCTTCCGGCCACTAGTTTCGCGGCGAGCATGTGAGCGTCCGTCGCAGACCGACACACAATGGCCTCAACTCTGGAAACTTGTCTTAGGCCGTAGAGATCAAGGAATTCGTTGCGTATCCTGGAGATCTCCGCCAAATAGATTTCTGCTGCGTTATCGCCATGCAAGGTCGCCAACAGCCTGCTTCGGATCTGCTCAGCCGCAAAATATCCAGCTTCAGAGATCGTGGACGCCGTCGCAGAACCAAATGCAAGCAGGCCGCTGTCGGGGCTAGGTTGGCACCCGTATTTATTGGTCACTCCCCTCGGGTCAAGTTGAATCCGCTCATCGCCCCCCTCAGTCAACAATTCGTTAGTTGGCGGAAGATAAGAGCCAGCGTGGAAGAGCCGCGTCATGATTCCATATCCGAACGTTTATTGTTGCAGAGGTAGGTTGTTGGCGAGCTATTTAAGGCCGTGGACAAGGATCGTGCCAGAACTCGGCGATTTTCCGGAACACTCATCATCGTCATGTGATTGCCTGGAATGGGTACGACATGAATGGCTTCAGCATTCAAAACTTGGTCCCAGCCCCGCATGGGCGAACTTGCCTCTCGATCCATTGAGCTCTCGGCTTGTCGGGCCCGACGACTGAGGAGAGGCTCAGTGGCATAAAACTGATGTACTTTGACTGACAGAGCTGGCATTTGATACAACTGCAACGCCCGTTGGAATTGGGCAATTTTTTCGTACATGAGATAGTCACTATGGAAATCGCGACTTAGAGGCATCGCTCCAACTTGTTGCGCTTTTTCGAGCAATTGGGCGATTGAACCTTCTCCAGCAAAGCCCTCCAGGACTTTAAAGCGCTCATCATCCAATGACTCCAAAGGGTCCAACACCATCTCCAGTACTATTTGAGCTTGCGACATGCTCAATGGGTTTGCAGGTAGCGTAACATCGATGAAAGCCATGAATGAGACGGTTTCATCGATGCTTAGCAAGCGCTGGGCAATTGCGTAAGCCAAGATGGCTCCCGAGGAATACCCGGCGAAACGATACGGGCCTTTCGGCTGAATCTCTTTAATCACCGAGATTACTTGCGCGGCTATCGCTTCAAGAGTTGGTGGATACAGTTCGTCGAAAGACGACCATGGCAGAGCATAAACAGGACAGTCTATGTCCATTTCTTGCGCCAAGCTAAGGACATATGAATAATCTCCCAGACCTGTCGGAACAAAGAAAAGTGGGGGTTGCGATCCCATCACACGAACGGATAGCACTCCGGCTGGGTGACGGTGCGGGTCTAACTCTACTCTCGCCGCAAGTTCCTTCAGACTAGGAGTCTGGAAGAGATCCGCGGCGCTAAACTGCAGACCAAGATCTCGCGCTCGGCTCAACAACCGCACGGCCAGGAGCGAGTGGCCGCCCAGCTCGAAGAAGTTGTCGTGCCGGCCGACCCGCTCCAGCCCCAGAAGCTCCGCCCAGATCTGCGCCAGCGCCGTCTCAATCTCGCCCCGCGGCGCCTCATAGGTGCGACGCGCATACGCATCATCCTCCGGAGCCGGCAGCGCCTTGCGGTCCAGCTTGCCGTTCACCGTCAGCGGCAGCACCGCAAGCCGCACGAACGCGGACGGCACCATGTACTCCGGCAGCCGCGCACCGAGATGCGTGCGCAACGTGCCGGCAAGCTCGGCCGCCTCAGCTTCGCCGGCATCCTCGTCAGCCGTCACCACATAGGCGACCAGGCGCTTCTCGCCAGAGCGATCCTCGCGCGCCACCACCGCCGCCTCGCGCACCGATGCGTGCTCAACAAGCCGCGCCGCAATCTCGCCCGGCTCGATCCGGAAGCCGCGGATCTTCACCTGGTCGTCGCTGCGGCCCAAAAACTCCAGATTGCCGTCCGGCAGATACCGCGCAAGGTCGCCGGTCCGGTACAGCCGGTCGCCTTCCACAAAGGGACTGGCGATGAACCGCTCCGCCGTCAGCGCGGGACGGTTCAGGTAGCCGCGCGCGACCCCCGCTCCGCCAATGTAGAGTTCGCCCACCGCCCCGAACGGAACAGGCGCTCCATGACCATCCAGCAGATACACCTGCGTGTTCGCGATCGGCCGGCCGATCGTCTCGACGACAGCGTCCCCCCTTGGCATGCAGATCCAGGTTGAGTACGTCGTCGTCTCGGAAGGAGCATACAGATTACAAATCTTCTGGACGTGGCTGCTCTCGAATATCTTCTCGATCAGACCAGCCTTCAGCGGCTCACCTGCCAAATTAACCACGCTTGTCGAAGCCGGTACTGCTTTTTTGTCGACCAGAGAGGCGATCGCCGAGGGCACTGTGTTGATCATGGAGACATCCAAAGGCCTCTCCGCCAGCGCCAGTGCATTCTCGACAAGGTAGAGCGTGCTTCCTTGCGAAAGCGGAACGAAGCATTCATAGACAGACAGATCAAAACTGATCGAGGTGGAGAACAGCATGCGGCTGATCTCTGAGGGGGCGAACACTCCGCCGCTCCAATGCAGCAGGTTCACGGCGCTCTTATGCTCGACCATGACGCCCTTTGGCATGCCGGTTGAGCCGGAGGTGTAGATCACATAGGCGAGGTGGCGCGATGTGAGGCCGAGTGCGCGCGGGTCCGGATCGGAGGCCGGCAGGTTTGCCCACACCGGCATTGCCGTGTCGAGGGCCACCACGTTCACATCGGCCAGCGCCGCGGCGCCCAGCGCGGATCGTCCCGCCGCATCGGCCAGCAGCAGAGGCGGCGCCGCATCGTTTAGAACCTGCTTGAGCCGCGCCGACGGATAGGTCGGGTCCAGCGGCAGATACGCACCACCCGCCTTGAGGATTGCCAAAAGCCCCACCACCATCGCCACGCTGCGCTGCAGGCAGATCGCAACCGGCTGGTCCGGCTTCACCCCGCGCGCGATCAGGTGATGCGCCAGGCGGTTGGCCCGCGCATTGAGCTCGCCATAGCTTACGCGCTCGTCCTCATGGACCACCGCCACCGCATCCGGCGTCTTGGCGACCTGCGCTTCGAACAGCTCGTGGATGCACCGCTCCGACGGATACGCCGCCGCCGTCCGGTTCAGCTCCTCCAGCAAATAGCTGCGTTCGTCGGCCGGCAGGATGTCCAGCTCCCGCACCGGCATGTTCGGCGTCCGCTCCAGCGCCTCAGCCAGCTGCGCAAGCGCGCGCTGCATGTAGCCGCAGACCCGGTCCGGACATACCGGCTCCGCCGCGTCCGCCGTCAGCCCCAGCGCTTCGCCAAAATCCTCCACCGACAACGTCAGCGGATAATTGGTGCGTTCCTCCCCGCTCAACCATTCCATGCCCGAGAGCACATCATCCGGTTCGGAGATCGCCGCCGGCGTATTGTGGCGGTAGTTCAACAGCGCGCTGAACAGCGGTGCCGGTGTCGCAACGCGGCTGCAGCGCTGTGCCAGCGCCAGCGAGGCATGTTCGTGTGCCAATAGTTCAGCCAGCCGGCGATGCGTGGTCCGAACGCTCGCCTCGACCCCGGTCCCGTCCAAGTCCAACCGCAGCGGCAGGGTGTTCATGAACAGGCCCATCGCGCGGTCGGCGCCGGCGCCGCCCTGCATGCGGCCGAACAGCACCGTGCCGAACACCACCTGCTCGCGCCCGCTGCTGCGCGCCACCACCTGGCCCCACGCCAGATGGCACAGGCTCGCCAGGCTCACGCCCAGCCGCCGCGCCTGCGCCCGCAACCGATCGTTGAGCTCTTGCGGCAGCATCCGGCGCGCCTCGCCGACCCCACTGCCGTCGCCGCGCACCTCGCTCAAGCCGAACGGCGTGGTCGGCGCGTCGATGTCGGCGAGCCACGAGCGGAAGAACTCTTCATGCGCCTTTGCATCAACGCCCAGGCGCGTCTGCGCCACCAGGTTGCGGAACGGCTGCGGTGCTCTCAGCTCATGCTCGCGTCCGTCAAGCGCGGCCTGCACCTCGGCATGCATCACTTCCGAGGTCGTGTGATCCCCGATCAAATGATGCTGCAGCTGAAGCAGCAGCCAGCGCCCGCTGCTGGGCTCGCGCGCGATCACAAACCGCAACAAGGGCGCCAGCCCTAGATCGATGCGGTGCTGGCGCGGATCAAACCGGCGCCTGAGCTGCTCGGGGCCAGGACCAGCGGACGCATCCAGCTCAACCTCGGTCACCTCCAGCGGCGCGTTCCGCCACACCACCTGGGCCGGGCCCGACAGGCCCTCCCAGACAAACGACGTGCGCAGAATGTCGTGCCGGTCCACAACCCGCTGAACTGCGGCCAGATAGCGCTCCAGCAAGCCACGGTGGGCAAAGGCCATCTGCGAGACCAACAGGTACGGATCGCCGCGGCTCGCCAACAGATGATGGAACAGGATGCCGTCCTGCAGCGGCGACAAGGCATAAATATCCTGGACGTTACTGAGACCACCGGGCACCGTGGCGACGATCCGGTCGATCTCGCCCTGCGCCAGCTCAATCAGCGGCAGCATCTGCGGCGTGATCGCCGTGCTTCTCTCCGTGATCAGGTTGGCCGGGACTGTCACCTCATGATGACTGCCAAGGCTCACCGCCAGATCCGCCAGCACCGGCTTGGCAAACAAGGTCCGCACCTCGATCCCAAGCGACAGCCGTCGCAGACGCTCCATCAGCTGCACGGCCAGGAGCGAGTGGCCGCCCAGCTCGAAGAAGTTGTCGTGCCGGCCGACCCGCTCCAGCCCCAGAAGCTCCGCCCAGATCTGCGCCAGCGCCGTCTCAATCTCGCCCCGCGGCGCCTCATAGGTGCGACGCGCATACGCATCATCCTCCGGAGCCGGCAGCGCCTTGCGGTCCAGCTTGCCGTTCACCGTCAGCGGCAGCACCGCAAGCCGCACGAACGCGGACGGCACCATGTACTCCGGCAGCCGCGCACCGAGATGCGTGCGCAACGTGCCGGCAAGCTCGGCCGCCTCAGCTTCGCCGGCATCCTCGTCAGCCGTCACCACATAGGCGACCAGGCGCTTCTCGCCAGAGCGATCCTCGCGCGCCACCACCGCCGCCTCGCGCACCGATGCGTGCTCAACAAGCCGCGCCGCAATCTCGCCCGGCTCGATCCGGAAGCCGCGGATCTTCACCTGGTCGTCGCTGCGGCCCAAAAACTCCAGATTGCCGTCCGGCAGATACCGCGCAAGGTCGCCGGTCCGGTACAGCCGGTCGCCTTCCACAAAGGGACTGGCGATGAACCGCTCCGCCGTCAGCGCGGGACGGTTCAGGTAGCCGCGCGCGACCCCCGCTCCGCCGACATAGATCTCACCAACTGCTCCCAGCGGCACCGGCTGTAGTCGCTCGTCCAACAAATACGCTACCGAATTCCGAATGGGTCGGCCGAGCGGCACCCGCTTCTGGTTATCGAAATCAGCTGGCACAAGATAGCAGAGACTGAAAGTGGTGTTCTCTGTCGGGCCGTAGCCATTTGAAATCCTCAGCATCGGATATCGGTTCTGACATGCTCTGATCGAAACGACGGAGACCTCTTCGCCCCCGACCAGCAGATGCTGCAGCCGATTGATGCTGCACCCCTCCCCGACATAGACATCAAATAACCGTGCCGTCATCCAGGCTATAGTGACACCTTGGTCTTGGATGGTCTGGGCCAGCGTTGCGGTGGAGGGGTAACGTTCAGGATAGAGCACAACACTAGCGCCGTTCGCTAAGCCCCCCCAAACCTCGAACGTGGTCGCGTCGAATGTCGGCGAGGAGGCATTGAGAAAGACGTCCTGCGGCGAGATCTCAACGAAATCGTTTCCCGCCACCAGACGCACCATCCCCCGATGCTCGACCATGACGCCCTTTGGCATGCCGGTTGAGCCTGAGGTGTAGATCACATAGGCGAGGTGGCGTGAGCTGAGGCCGAGTGCGCGCGGGTCCGGATCGGAGGCCGGCAGGTTTGCCCACACCGGCATTGCCGTGTCGAGGGCCACCACGTTCACATCGGCCAGCGCCGCGGCGCCCAGCGCGGATCGTCCCGCCGCATCGGCCAGCAGCAGAGGCGGCGCCGCATCGTTTAGAACCTGCTTGAGCCGCGCCGACGGATAGGTCGGGTCCAGCGGCAGATACGCACCACCCGCCTTGAGGATTGCCAAAAGCCCCACCACCATCGCCACGCTGCGCTGCAGGCAGATCGCAACCGGCTGGTCCGGCTTCACCCCGCGCGCGATCAGGTGATGCGCCAGGCGGTTGGCCCGCGCATTGAGCTCGCCATAGCTTACGCGCTCGTCCTCATGGACCACCGCCACCGCATCCGGCGTCTTGGCGACCTGCGCTTCGAACAGCTCGTGGATGCACCGCTCCGACGGATACGCCGCCGCCGTCCGGTTCAGCTCCTCCAGCAAGTACGCGCGTTCGTCGGCCGGCAGGATGTCCAGCTCCCGCACCGGCATGTTCGGCGTCCGCTCCAGCGCCTCAGCCAGCTGCGCAAGCGCGCGCTGCATGTAGCCGCAGACCCGGTCCGGACATACCGGCTCCGCCGCGTCCGCCGTCAGCCCCAGCGCTTCGCCAAAATCCTCCACCGACAACGTCAGCGGATAATTGGTGCGTTCCTCCCCGCTCAACCATTCCATGCCCGAGAGCACATCATCCGGTTCGGAGATCGCCGCCGGCGTATTGTGGCGGTAGTTCAACAGCGCGCTGAACAGCGGTGCCGGTGTCGCAACGCGGCTGCAGCGCTGTGCCAGCGCCAGCGAGGCATGTTCGTGTGCCAATAGTTCAGCCAGCCGGCGATGCGTGGTCCGAACGCTCGCCTCGACCCCGGTCCCGTCCAAGTCCAACCGCAGCGGCAGGGTGTTCATGAACAGGCCCATCGCGCGGTCGGCGCCGGCGCCGCCCTGCATGCGGCCGAACAGCACCGTGCCGAACACCACCTGCTCGCGCCCGCTGCTGCGCGCCACCACCTGGCCCCACGCCAGATGGCACAGGCTCGCCAGGCTCACGCCCAGCCGCCGCGCCTGCGCCCGCAACCGATCGTTGAGCTCTTGCGGCAGCATCCGGCGCGCCTCGCCGACCCCACTGCCGTCGCCGCGCACCTCGCTCAAGCCGAACGGCGTGGTCGGCGCGTCGATGTCGGCGAGCCACGAGCGGAAGAACTCTTCATGCGCCTTTGCATCAACGCCCAGGCGCGTCTGCGCCACCAGGTTGCGGAACGGCTGCGGTGCTCTCAGCTCATGCTCGCGTCCGTCAAGCGCGGCCTGCACCTCGGCATGCATCACTTCCGAGGTCGTGTGATCCCCGATCAAATGATGCTGCAGCTGAAGCAGCAGCCAGCGCCCGCTGCTGGGCTCGCGCGCGATCACAAACCGCAACAAGGGCGCCAGCCCTAGATCGATGCGGTGCTGGCGCGGATCAAACCGGCGCCTGAGCTGCTCGGGGCCAGGACCAGCGGACGCATCCAGCTCAACCTCGGTCACCTCCAGCGGCGCGTTCCGCCACACCACCTGGGCCGGGCCCGACAGGCCCTCCCAGACAAACGACGTGCGCAGAATGTCGTGCCGGTCCACAACCCGCTGAACTGCGGCCAGATAGCGCTCCAGCAAGCCACGGTGGGCAAAGGCCATCTGCGAGACCAACAGGTACGGATCGCCGCGGCTCGCCAACAGATGATGGAACAGGATGCCGTCCTGCAGCGGCGACAAGGCATAAATATCCTGGACGTTACTGAGACCACCGGGCACCGTGGCGACGATCCGGTCGATCTCGCCCTGCGCCAGCTCAATCAGCGGCAGCATCTGCGGCGTGATCGCCGTGCTTCTCTCCGTGATCAGGTTGGCCGGGACTGTCACCTCATGATGACTGCCAAGGCTCACCGCCAGATCCGCCAGCACCGGCTTGGCAAACAAGGTCCGCACCTCGATCCCAAGCGACAGCCGTCGCAGACGCTCCATCAGCTGCACGGCCAGGAGCGAGTGGCCGCCCAGCTCGAAGAAGTTGTCGTGCCGGCCGACCCGCTCCAGCCCCAGAAGCTCCGCCCAGATCTGCGCCAGCGCCGTCTCAATCTCGCCCCGCGGCGCCTCATAGGTGCGACGCGCATACGCATCATCCTCCGGAGCCGGCAGCGCCTTGCGGTCCAGCTTGCCGTTCACCGTCAGCGGCAGCACCGCAAGCCGCACGAACGCGGACGGCACCATGTACTCCGGCAGCCGCGCACCGAGATGCGTGCGCAACGTGCCGGCAAGCTCGGCCGCCTCAGCTTCGCCGGCATCCTCGTCAGCCGTCACCACATAGGCGACCAGGCGCTTCTCGCCAGAGCGATCCTCGCGCGCCACCACCGCCGCCTCGCGCACCGATGCGTGCTCAACAAGCCGCGCCGCAATCTCGCCCGGCTCGATCCGGAAGCCGCGGATCTTCACCTGGTCGTCGCTGCGGCCCAAAAACTCCAGATTGCCGTCCGGCAGATACCGCGCAAGGTCGCCGGTCCGGTACAGCCGGTCGCCTTCCACAAAGGGACTGGCGATGAACCGCTCCGCCGTCAGCGCGGGACGGTTCAGGTAGCCGCGCGCGACCCCCGCTCCGCCAATGTAGAGTTCGCCCACCGCCCCGAACGGAACAGGCGCTCCATGACCATCCAGCAGGTACACCTGCGTGTTCGCGATCGGACGCCCAATCGGGACGTTCGTCGCGAGAGTTAATTCTGTCGCAATGTCATGGAAGATGCAGCCGACAACGGTTTCGGTTGGGCCGTATTCGTTGACCATCCTGGCGGTGGGCTGGATCCGGCGCCACAACTCCACTGTCGAATGCGACAGCGCTTCACCGCCGATGATAAACGTTCCAACTTGACTGGCGGCGGTGTCCGCCAGCATCTGTTGCCCAAGAGCATCCAGATGGTTCGGGGTGATGTTGATCAGCCCGCACTCCGAGCTGATCTTTGCTTTTAGCCCCTCAACCTCATCGCCCTCCGTTAGAAGATCTGCATAGCCGCCGTGAATGAGAGGTGCAAACAGGCTGTTTATTGTCGCATCGAATGCGACAGGCGAAGAGACCACGGAGGATGATCTGGGCGCGTAAGCATGGCAGGCCCAGCACAGGTAATTGACCATCCCCCGATGCTCGACCATGACGCCCTTGGGCGATCCTGTTGAGCCGGAGGTGTAGATCACATAGGCGAGGTGGCGCGATGTGAGGCCGAGTGCGCGCGGGTCCGGATCGGAGGCCGGCAGGTTTGCCCACACCGGCATTGCCGTGTCGAGGGCCACCACGTTCACATCGGCCAGCGCCGCGGCGCCCAGCGCGGATCGTCCCGCCGCATCGGCCAGCAGCAGAGGCGGCGCCGCATCGTTTAGAACCTGCTTGAGCCGCGCCGACGGATAGGTCGGGTCCAGCGGCAGATACGCACCACCCGCCTTGAGGATTGCCAAAAGCCCCACCACCATCGCCACGCTGCGCTGCAGGCAGATCGCAACCGGCTGGTCCGGCTTCACCCCGCGCGCGATCAGGTGATGCGCCAGGCGGTTGGCCCGCGCATTGAGCTCGCCATAGCTTACGCGCTCGTCCTCATGGACCACCGCCACCGCATCCGGCGTCTTGGCGACCTGCGCTTCGAACAGCTCGTGGATGCACCGCTCCGACGGATACGCCGCCGCCGTCCGGTTCAGCTCCTCCAGCAAGTACGCGCGTTCGTCGGCCGGCAGGATGTCGATGCGGCCGACCGGTTGCCCGGCATCGGCAACCATCGCCCGCAGCAGCGCCAGCAGATAACCACGCTGCCGCTCGATCGTCGCTTCATCGAACAGCGCCGTGGCATAATCAAACCTTCCGGTTATGACCTCATCACATTCGCCTAGACTCAGCTCCAGATCGAACTTGACCTGATCGAGCCCTTCCCCGGCAGCCTCCACGCTCAGCCCGGCAAGGTCGAACGACCTGACGGCGTTGTTCTGCCAGGCCAGCCCCACCTGGAACAATGGTGTGTGATCCAGACGACGCGGCGGCTGCACGATCTCCACCACCTGCTCAAATGGCAGGTCCTGATGCTCCTGCGCAGCCAGTGCCGTGCGCCGCGTCCGCTCCAGAAGCTGCAACACGCTCGGCTCCCCCGACAGGTCGAGGCGAAGCGCCAGGGTGTTGACGAAGAAGCCGATCAACCCTTCAATCTCGCCCCGGCCCCGATTGGCGCTCGGCACGCCAATGACGATGTCGTCCTGCCCCGACAGACGCGACAGCACCGCGGCCCATGCCGCCAGCACCGTCATGAACAACGTCGTGCCATGCTGCCGGCTCAGCCGCCTCAAGTCCCGCGTCAGATCCGCATCGATGACAACAGGAACACTGGCCCCGGCAAACGACTGCTCGGCCGGCCGCGGACGGTCCGTCGGCAACGCAAGACGCGCCGGTGCGCCCGACAGGGCATTGCGCCAATACTGCGCCTGGTTCGAGAGCCGCTCGCCCGACAGCCACTGTCGCTGCCAGGCGGCATAGTCCGGATACTGGATCGCAAGCGGCGGCAACGGATCGTCCTCTCCGGCCACAAACGCCCGGTACAGCTGACTGAGCTCACGCACCAACACGCCCAGCGACCAGCCGTCCGAGACAATATGATGCTGGGTCAGCAGAAAGACGTGCTCCTCATCCGACATCCGGATCAGCCGGCCGCGGATCAGCGGGCCACGTGCCAGATCGAACGGCGCGCGCGCCTCTTCATGGCACAGATCAGACAGCGCAGCCTCCGCATCCGGCCTACCCTGCAAATCATGCTCTATGACCGGCAGCCCCGCATCCGGCGACGAGACCTCAACCCAAGGCTCCTCCTCCGACGCGACGAAAACACTGCGCAGCGCCTCATGACGCGCCAGCAAGCGGTCAAGGCTGCGCTGCCAGGCGCTGCGGTCGAGCACACCTTCCAGCCGCCACGCCAGCGGAACGTGATAGTGCGTGCCGGTCTCATCCAGCTGCGCCAAGAACCACAGCCGCTGCTGCGCAAAGGACAGCACAAGCGGCTCTTCGCGCGACACAGCCACAATGGCCGGCAGCTCTTGTGGACCGGAGCGGCTCAACTCATCCACGATGCTCTCGGCCAGATCGGCCAGCACCGGTTTGGCAAACAGCGTCGTTAGCGGCAGGGCGAGGCCAACAGCTTGCGAGACCCGGCTCAACAACCGCACGGCCAGGAGCGAGTGGCCGCCCAGCTCGAAGAAGTTGTCGTGCCGGCCGACCCGCTCCAGCCCCAGAAGCTCCGCCCAGATCTGCGCCAGCGCCGTCTCAATCTCGCCCCGCGGCGCCTCATAGGTGCGACGCGCATACGCATCATCCTCCGGAGCCGGCAGCGCCTTGCGGTCCAGCTTGCCGTTCACCGTCAGCGGCAGCACCGCAAGCCGCACGAACGCGGACGGCACCATGTACTCCGGCAGCCGCGCACCGAGATGCGTGCGCAACGTGCCGGCAAGCTCGGCCGCCTCAGCTTCGCCGGCATCCTCGTCAGCCGTCACCACATAGGCGACCAGGCGCTTCTCGCCAGAGCGATCCTCGCGCGCCACCACCGCCGCCTCGCGCACCGATGCGTGCTCAACAAGCCGCGCCGCAATCTCGCCCGGCTCGATCCGGAAGCCGCGGATCTTCACCTGGTCGTCGCTGCGGCCCAAAAACTCCAGATTGCCGTCCGGCAGATACCGCGCAAGGTCGCCGGTCCGGTACAGCCGGTCGCCTTCCACAAAGGGACTGGCGATGAACCGCTCCGCCGTCAGCGCGGGACGGTTCAGGTAGCCGCGCGCGACCCCCGCTCCGCCAATGTAGAGTTCGCCCACCGCCCCGAACGGAACAGGCGCTCCATGACCATCCAGCAGATACACCTGCGTGTTCGCGATCGGCCGGCCGATCGTCTCGACGACAGCGTCCCCCCTTGGCATGCAGATCCAGGTTGAGTACGTCGTCGTCTCGGAAGGAGCATACAGATTACAAATCTTCTGGACGTGGCTGCTCTCGAATATCTTCTCGATCAGACCAGCCTTCAGCGGCTCACCTGCCAAATTAACCACGCTTGTCGAAGCCGGTACTGCTTTTTTGTCGACCAGAGAGGCGATCGCCGAGGGCACTGTGTTGATCATGGAGACATCCAAAGGCCTCTCCGCCAGCGCCAGTGCATTCTCGACAAGGTAGAGCGTGCTTCCTTGCGAAAGCGGAACGAAGCATTCATAGACAGACAGATCAAAACTGATCGAGGTGGAGAACAGCATGCGGCTGATCTCTGAGGGGGCGAACACTCCGCCGCTCCAATGCAGCAGGTTCACGGCGCTCTTATGCTCGACCATGACGCCCTTTGGCATGCCGGTTGAGCCGGAGGTGTAGATCACATAGGCGAGGTGGCGCGATGTGAGGCCGAGTGCGCGCGGGTCCGGATCGGAGGCCGGCAGGTTTGCCCACACCGGCATTGCCGTGTCGAGGGCCACCACGTTCACATCGGCCAGCGCCGCGGCGCCCAGCGCGGATCGTCCCGCCGCATCGGCCAGCAGCAGAGGCGGCGCCGCATCGTTTAGAACCTGCTTGAGCCGCGCCGACGGATAGGTCGGGTCCAGCGGCAGATACGCACCACCCGCCTTGAGGATTGCCAAAAGCCCCACCACCATCGCCACGCTGCGCTGCAGGCAGATCGCAACCGGCTGGTCCGGCTTCACCCCGCGCGCGATCAGGTGATGCGCCAGGCGGTTGGCCCGCGCATTGAGCTCGCCATAGCTTACGCGCTCGTCCTCATGGACCACCGCCACCGCATCCGGCGTCTTGGCGACCTGCGCTTCGAACAGCTCGTGGATGCACCGCTCCGACGGATACGCCGCCGCCGTCCGGTTCAGCTCCTCCAGCAAATAGCTGCGTTCGTCGGCCGGCAGGATGTCGATGCGGCCGACCGGTTGCCCGGCATCGGCAACCATCGCCCGCAGCAGCGCCAGCAGATAACCACGCTGCCGCTCGATCGTCGCTTCATCGAACAGCGCCGTCGCATAGCCCAGCGTTCCGGCGATGACCTCGCCGCGCTCGCTTAAGTTCAGCTCCAGATCGAACTTGACCTGATCATATCCATCCCCCGCAGCCTCCACGTTCAGCCCGGCAAGGTCGAACGACCTGACGGCGTTGTTCTGCCAGGCCAGCCCCACCTGGAACAATGGTGTGTGATCCAGACGACGCGGCGGCTGCACGATCTCCACCACCTGCTCAAATGGCAGGTCCTGATGCTCCTGCGCAGCCAGTGCCGTGCGCCGCGTCCGCTCCAGAAGCTGCAACACGCTCGGCTCCCCCGACAGGTCGAGGCGAAGCGCCAGGGTGTTGACGAAGAAGCCGATCAACCCTTCAATCTCGCCCCGGCCCCGATTGGCGCTCGGCACGCCAATGACGATGTCGTCCTGCCCCGACAGACGCGACAGCACCGCGGCCCATGCCGCCAGCACCGTCATGAACAACGTCGTGCCATGCTGCCGGCTCAGCCGCCTCAAGTCCCGCGTCAGATCCGCATCGATGACAACAGGAACACTGGCCCCGGCAAACGACTGCTCGGCCGGCCGCGGACGGTCCGTCGGCAACGCAAGACGCGCCGGTGCGCCCGACAGGGCATTGCGCCAATACTGCGCCTGGTTCGAGAGCCGCTCGCCCGACAGCCACTGTCGCTGCCAGGCGGCATAGTCCGGATACTGGATCGCAAGCGGCGGCAACGGATCGTCCTCTCCGGCCACAAACGCCCGGTACAGCTGACTGAGCTCACGCACCAACACGCCCAGCGACCAGCCGTCCGAGACAATATGATGCTGGGTCAGCAGAAAGACGTGCTCCTCATCCGACATCCGGATCAGCCGGCCGCGGATCAGCGGGCCACGTGCCAGATCGAACGGCGCGCGCGCCTCTTCATGGCACAGATCAGACAGCGCAGCCTCCGCATCCGGCCTACCCTGCAAATCATGCTCTATGACCGGCAGCCCCGCATCCGGCGACGAGACCTCAACCCAAGGCTCCTCCTCCGACGCGACGAAAACACTGCGCAGCGCCTCATGACGCGCCAGCAAGCGGTCAAGGCTGCGCTGCCAGGCGCTGCGGTCGAGCACACCTTCCAGCCGCCACGCCAGCGGAACGTGATAGTGCGTGCCGGTCTCATCCAGCTGCGCCAAGAACCACAGCCGCTGCTGCGCAAAGGACAGCACAAGCGGCTCTTCGCGCGACACAGCCACAATGGCCGGCAGCTCTTGTGGACCGGAGCGGCTCAACTCATCCACGATGCTCTCGGCCAGATCGGCCAGCACCGGTTTGGCAAACAGCGTCGTTAGCGGCAGGGCGAGGCCAACAGCTTGCGAGACCCGGCTCAACAACCGCACGGCCAGGAGCGAGTGGCCGCCCAGCTCGAAGAAGTTGTCGTGCCGGCCGACCCGCTCCAGCCCCAGAAGCTCCGCCCAGATCTGCGCCAGCGCCGTCTCAATCTCGCCCCGCGGCGCCTCATAGGTGCGACGCGCATACGCATCATCCTCCGGAGCCGGCAGCGCCTTGCGGTCCAGCTTGCCGTTCACCGTCAGCGGCAGCACCGCAAGCCGCACGAACGCGGACGGCACCATGTACTCCGGCAGCCGCGCACCGAGATGCGTGCGCAACGTGCCGGCAAGCTCGGCCGCCTCAGCTTCGCCGGCATCCTCGTCAGCCGTCACCACATAGGCGACCAGGCGCTTCTCGCCAGAGCGATCCTCGCGCGCCACCACCGCCGCCTCGCGCACCGATGCGTGCTCAACAAGCCGCGCCGCAATCTCGCCCGGCTCGATCCGGAAGCCGCGGATCTTCACCTGGTCGTCGCTGCGGCCCAAAAACTCCAGATTGCCGTCCGGCAGATACCGCGCAAGGTCGCCGGTCCGGTACAGCCGGTCGCCTTCCACAAAGGGACTGGCGATGAACCGCTCCGCCGTCAGCGCGGGACGGTTCAGGTAGCCGCGCGCGACCCCCGCTCCGCCAATGTAGAGTTCGCCCACCGCCCCGAACGGAACAGGCGCTCCATGACCATCCAGCAGATACACCTGCGTGTTCGCGATCGGCCGGCCGATCGTCTCGACGACAGCGTCCCCCCTTGGCATGCAGATCCAGGTTGAGTACGTCGTCGTCTCGGAAGGAGCATACAGATTACAAATCTTCTGGACGTGGCTGCTCTCGAATATCTTCTCGATCAGACCAGCCTTCAGCGGCTCACCTGCCAAATTAACCACGCTTGTCGAAGCCGGTACTGCTTTTTTGTCGACCAGAGAGGCGATCGCCGAGGGCACTGTGTTGATCATGGAGACATCCAAAGGCCTCTCCGCCAGCGCCAGTGCATTCTCGACAAGGTAGAGCGTGCTTCCTTGCGAAAGCGGAACGAAGCATTCATAGACAGACAGATCAAAACTGATCGAGGTGGAGAACAGCATGCGGCTGATCTCTGAGGGGGCGAACACTCCGCCGCTCCAATGCAGCAGGTTCACGGCGCTCTTATGCTCGACCATGACGCCCTTTGGCATGCCGGTTGAGCCGGAGGTGTAGATCACATAGGCGAGGTGGCGCGATGTGAGGCCGAGTGCGCGCGGGTCCGGATCGGAGGCCGGCAGGTTTGCCCACACCGGCATTGCCGTGTCGAGGGCCACCACGTTCACATCGGCCAGCGCCGCGGCGCCCAGCGCGGATCGTCCCGCCGCATCGGCCAGCAGCAGAGGCGGCGCCGCATCGTTTAGAACCTGCTTGAGCCGCGCCGACGGATAGGTCGGGTCCAGCGGCAGATACGCACCACCCGCCTTGAGGATTGCCAAAAGCCCCACCACCATCGCCACGCTGCGCTGCAGGCAGATCGCAACCGGCTGGTCCGGCTTCACCCCGCGCGCGATCAGGTGATGCGCCAGGCGGTTGGCCCGCGCATTGAGCTCGCCATAGCTTACGCGCTCGTCCTCATGGACCACCGCCACCGCATCCGGCGTCTTGGCGACCTGCGCTTCGAACAGCTCGTGGATGCACCGCTCCGACGGATACGCCGCCGCCGTCCGGTTCAGCTCCTCCAGCAAGTACGCGCGTTCGTCGGCCGGCAGGATGTCGATGCGGCCGACCGGTTGCCCGGCATCGGCAACCATCGCCCGCAGCAGCGCCAGCAGATAACCACGCTGCCGCTCGATCGTCGCTTCATCGAACAGCGCCGTGGCATAATCAAACCTTCCGGTTATGACCTCATCACATTCGCCTAGACTCAGCTCCAGATCGAACTTGACCTGATCGAGCCCTTCCCCGGCAGCCTCCACGCTCAGCCCGGCAAGGTCGAACGACCTGACGGCGTTGTTCTGCCAGGCCAACATCACCTGGAACAACGGCGTGTGATCGAGATGCCGGGGCGGCTTGACGATCTCGACGACCTGCTCGAACGGCAGGTCCTGATGCTCCTGCGCAGCCAGTGCCGTGCGCCGCGTCCGTTCCAGAAGCTGCAACACGCTCGGCTCGCCCGACAGGTCCAGCCGAAGCGCCAGGGTGTTGACGAAGAAGCCGATCAACTCTTCGATCTCGCCCCGGCCCCGATTGGCGCTCGGCACGCCAATGACGATGTCGTCCTGCCCCGACAGACGCGACAGCACCGCGGCCCATGCCGCCAGCACCGTCATGAACAACGTCGTGCCATGCTGCCGGCTCAGCCGCCTCAAGTCCCGCGTCAGATCCGCATCGATGACAACAGGAACACTGGCCCCGGCAAACGACTGCTCGGCCGGCCGCGGACGGTCCGTCGGCAACGCAAGACGCGCCGGTGCGCCCGACAGGGCATTGCGCCAATACTGCGCCTGGTTCGAGAGCCGCTCGCCCGACAGCCACTGTCGCTGCCAGGCGGCATAGTCCGGATACTGGATCGCAAGCGGCGGCAACGGATCGTCCTCTCCGGCCACAAACGCCCGGTACAGCTGACTGAGCTCACGCACCAACACGCCCAGCGACCAGCCGTCCGAGACAATATGATGCTGCGTCAGCAGGAAGACGTGCTCCTCATCCGACATCCGGATCAGCCGGCCGCGGATCAGTGGGCCACGTGCCAGATCGAACGGCGCGCGCGCCTCTTCATGGCACAGATCAGACAGCGCAGCCTCCGCATCTACCCTGTCGCGCAGATCGTGCTGCAGCACCGGAAGCGGCATATCCGGCGGCAAAACCTCAACCCTGGGCCTGCCCTCGTCGGCGACAAAAATACTGCGCAGCGCCTCATGACGCGCCAGCAAACAGTCAAGGCTGCGCTGCCAGGCGCTGCGGTCGAGCACACCTTCCAGCCGCCACGCCAGCGGAACGTGATAGTGCGTGCCGGTCTCATCCAGCTGCGCCAAGAACCACAGCCGCTGCTGCGCAAAGGACAGTGCAAGTGGCTCTTCGCGCCCAACCTTTGGTATCAACGTAGCTGTTCGGCTCTCGCTCCCGTCTCCCTTTTTAGCGAGCAAAAGAAGCTTGCTTAGGCCTTCAGCATCGAGTTTTTCCAACTCGGTCCTAACTAAGTCAGTCATTTCTAGGCACCCAGGGAGAGCAGCTTCTGACGGTCGTCGCGATCGAATTTTTGTTCGATCAAAGTAATAGAGGTTTCACGAGCGAACTCGGCCAGCACCGGTTTGGCGAACAGCGTGCTCAACGGCAGTTCGACACTCACAGCCTTCGATACCCTGTTCGAGAGTCGCACGGCCAAGAGCGAGTGGCCGCCCAGTTCGAAGAAGTTGTCGTGCCGGCCGACCCGCTCGAGCCCCAGAAGCTCCGCCCAGATCTGCGCCAGCGCCGTCTCAATCTCGCCCCGCGGCGCCTCATAGGTGCGACGCGCATACGCATCATCTTCCGGAGCCGGCAGCGCCTTGCGGTCCAGCTTGCCGTTCACCGTCAGCGGCAGTCCTGCAAGCCGCACGAACGCGGACGGCACCATGTACTCCGGCAGCCGCGCACCGAGATGCGTGCGCAACGTGCCGGCAAGCTCGGCCGCCTCAGCTTCGCCGGCATCCTCGTCAGCCGTCACCACATAGGCGACCAGGCGCTTCTCGCCAGAGCGATCCTCGCGCGCCACCACCGCCGCCTCGCGCACCGATGCGTGCTCAACAAGCCGCGCCGCAATCTCGCCCGGCTCGATCCGGAAGCCGCGGATCTTCACCTGGTCGTCGCTGCGGCCCAAAAACTCCAGATTGCCGTCCGGCAGATACCGCGCAAGGTCGCCGGTCCGGTACAGCCGGTCGCCTTCCACAAAGGGACTGGCGATGAACCGCTCCGCCGTCAGCGCGGGACGGTTCAGGTAGCCGCGCGCGACCCCCGCTCCGCCAATGTAGAGTTCGCCCACCGCCCCGAACGGAACAGGCGCTCCATGACCATCAAGCAGATAGACTCGAAGATCGGGGATGCGCTTTCCGATCAGACTGCCCGAGGCGGTGGTGTAAGATTGATCAAGAGGTCTATAGGTGGCATGCACGGTCGTTTCCGTGATGCCATACATGTTGATCAGTTGTGGCGCGCGATCTGAATGCCTTGCATACCACGGCTTCAGAATCGATGGCTCCAGAGCCTCCCCGCCAAAAATCACATAGCGAATGCCGTTTCGAACGTTGCTCTGACACTCCAGATCAACGAGAGCTTTGAAAGCCGAAGGGGTTTGGTTCAGAACTGTGACGCCGGACTTGCAGATGAGATCATGAAAGTCAGGAGTGGAGTGAGCGGTATCGCTCGGCACGAGAATCAAGCGACCGCCATAACGCAGTGCGCCCCACAACTCCCACACTGAGAAGTCGAACGAGAAGGAATGGAACAAGCACCATACGTCATGTTCAGTGAAGCCATACCAATCCTGCGTCGTCTCGAACAGACGAACAATCTGAGCATGCTCGACCATGACGCCCTTTGGCATGCCGGTTGAGCCTGAGGTGTAGATCACATAGGCGAGATGGCGTGAGCTCAGGCCGAGTGCGCGCGGGTCCGGATCGGAGGCCGGCAGGTTTGCCCACACCGGCATTGCCGTGTCGAGAGCCACCACGTTCACATCGGCCAGCGCCGCGGCGCCCAGCGCGGATCGTCCCGCCGCATCGGCCAGCAGCAGAGGCGGCGCCGCATCGTTTAGAACCTGCTTGAGCCGCGCCGACGGATAGGTCGGGTCCAGCGGCAGATACGCACCACCCGCCTTGAGGATTGCCAAAAGCCCCACCACCATCGCCACGCTGCGCTGCAGGCAGATCGCAACCGGCTGGTCCGGCTTCACCCCGCGCGCGATCAGGTGATGCGCCAGGCGGTTGGCCCGCGCATTGAGCTCGCCATAGCTTACGCGCTCGTCCTCATGGACCACCGCCACCGCATCCGGCGTCTTGGCGACCTGCGCTTCGAACAGCTCGTGGATGCACCGCTCCGACGGATACGCCGCCGCCGTCCGGTTCAGCTCCTCCAGCAAGTACGCGCGTTCGTCGGCCGGCAGGATGTCGATGCGGCCGACCGGTTGCCCGGCATCGGCAACCATCGCCCGCAGCAGCGCCAGCAGATAACCACGCTGCCGCTCGATCGTCGCTTCATCGAACAGCGCCGTGGCATAATCAAACCTTCCGGTTATGACCTCATCACATTCGCCTAGACTCAGCTCCAGATCGAACTTGACCTGATCGAGCCCTTCCCCGGCAGCCTCCACGCTCAGCCCGGCAAGGTCGAACGACCTGACGGCGTTGTTCTGCCAGGCCAACATCACCTGGAACAACGGCGTGTGATCGAGATGCCGGGGCGGCTTGACGATCTCGACGACCTGCTCGAACGGCAGGTCCTGATGCTCCTGCGCAGCCAGTGCCGTGCGCCGCGTCCGTTCCAGAAGCTGCAACACGCTCGGCTCGCCCGACAGGTCCAGCCGAAGCGCCAGGGTGTTGACGAAGAAGCCGATCAACTCTTCGATCTCGCCCCGGCCCCGATTGGCGCTCGGCACGCCAATGACGATGTCGTCCTGCCCCGACAGACGCGACAGCACCGCGGCCCATGCCGCCAGCACCGTCATGAACAACGTCGTGCCATGCTGCCGGCTCAGCCGCCTCAAGTCCCGCGTCAGATCCGCATCGATGACAACAGGAACACTGGCCCCGGCAAACGACTGCTCGGCCGGCCGCGGACGGTCCGTCGGCAACGCAAGACGCGCCGGTGCGCCCGACAGGGCATTGCGCCAATACTGCGCCTGGTTCGAGAGCCGCTCGCCCGACAGCCACTGTCGCTGCCAGGCGGCATAGTCCGGATACTGGATCGCAAGCGGCGGCAACGGATCGTCCTCTCCGGCCACAAACGCCCGGTACAGCTGACTGAGCTCACGCACCAACACGCCCAGCGACCAGCCGTCCGAGACAATATGATGCTGCGTCAGCAGGAAGACGTGCTCCTCATCCGACATCCGGATCAGCCGGCCGCGGATCAGTGGGCCACGTGCCAGATCGAACGGCGCGCGCGCCTCTTCATGGCACAGATCAGACAGCGCAGCCTCCGCATCTACCCTGTCGCGCAGATCGTGCTGCAGCACCGGAAGCGGCATATCCGGCGGCAAAACCTCAACCCTGGGCCTGCCCTCGTCGGCGACAAAAATACTGCGCAGCGCCTCATGACGCGCCAGCAAACAGTCAAGGCTGCGCTGCCAGGCGCTGCGGTCGAGCACACCTTCCAGCCGCCACGCCAGCGGAACGTGATAGTGCGTGCCGGTCTCATCCAGCTGCGCCAAGAACCACAGCCGCTGCTGCGCAAAGGACAGCACAAGCGGCTCTTCGCGCGACACAGCCACAATGGCCGGCAGCTCTTGTGGACCGGAGCGGCTCAACTCATCCACGATGCTCTCGGCCAGATCGGCCAGCACCGGTTTGGCAAACAGCGTCGTTAGCGGCAGGGCGAGGCCAACAGCTTGCGAGACCCGGCTCAACAACCGCACGGCCAGGAGCGAGTGGCCGCCCAGCTCGAAGAAGTTGTCGTGCCGGCCGACCCGCTCCAGCCCCAGAAGCTCCGCCCAGATCTGCGCCAGCGCCGTCTCAATCTCGCCCCGCGGCGCCTCATAGGTGCGACGCGCATACGCATCATCCTCCGGAGCCGGCAGCGCCTTGCGGTCCAGCTTGCCGTTCACCGTCAGCGGCAGCACCGCAAGCCGCACGAACGCGGACGGCACCATGTACTCCGGCAGCCGCGCACCGAGATGCGTGCGCAACGTGCCGGCAAGCTCGGCCGCCTCAGCTTCGCCGGCATCCTCGTCAGCCGTCACCACATAGGCGACCAGGCGCTTCTCGCCAGAGCGATCCTCGCGCGCCACCACCGCCGCCTCGCGCACCGATGCGTGCTCAACAAGCCGCGCCGCAATCTCGCCCGGCTCGATCCGGAAGCCGCGGATCTTCACCTGGTCGTCGCTGCGGCCCAAAAACTCCAGATTGCCGTCCGGCAGATACCGCGCAAGGTCGCCGGTCCGGTACAGCCGGTCGCCTTCCACAAAGGGACTGGCGATGAACCGCTCCGCCGTCAGCGCGGGACGGTTCAGGTAGCCGCGCGCGACCCCCGCTCCGCCAATGTAGAGTTCGCCCACCGCCCCGAACGGAACAGGCGCTCCATGACCATCCAGCAGATACACCTGCGTGTTCGCGATCGGCCGGCCGATCGTCTCGACGACAGCGTCCCCCCTTGGCATGCAGATCCAGGTTGAGTACGTCGTCGTCTCGGAAGGAGCATACAGATTACAAATCTTCTGGACGTGGCTGCTCTCGAATATCTTCTCGATCAGACCAGCCTTCAGCGGCTCACCTGCCAAATTAACCACGCTTGTCGAAGCCGGTACTGCTTTTTTGTCGACCAGAGAGGCGATCGCCGAGGGCACTGTGTTGATCATGGAGACATCCAAAGGCCTCTCCGCCAGCGCCAGTGCATTCTCGACAAGGTAGAGCGTGCTTCCTTGCGAAAGCGGAACGAAGCATTCATAGACAGACAGATCAAAACTGATCGAGGTGGAGAACAGCATGCGGCTGATCTCTGAGGGGGCGAACACTCCGCCGCTCCAATGCAGCAGGTTCACGGCGCTCTTATGCTCGACCATGACGCCCTTTGGCATGCCGGTTGAGCCGGAGGTGTAGATCACATAGGCGAGGTGGCGCGATGTGAGGCCGAGTGCGCGCGGGTCCGGATCGGAGGCCGGCAGGTTTGCCCACACCGGCATTGCCGTGTCGAGGGCCACCACGTTCACATCGGCCAGCGCCGCGGCGCCCAGCGCGGATCGTCCCGCCGCATCGGCCAGCAGCAGAGGCGGCGCCGCATCGTTTAGAACCTGCTTGAGCCGCGCCGACGGATAGGTCGGGTCCAGCGGCAGATACGCACCACCCGCCTTGAGGATTGCCAAAAGCCCCACCACCATCGCCACGCTGCGCTGCAGGCAGATCGCAACCGGCTGGTCCGGCTTCACCCCGCGCGCGATCAGGTGATGCGCCAGGCGGTTGGCCCGCGCATTGAGCTCGCCATAGCTTACGCGCTCGTCCTCATGGACCACCGCCACCGCATCCGGCGTCTTGGCGACCTGCGCTTCGAACAGCTCGTGGATGCACCGCTCCGACGGATACGCCGCCGCCGTCCGGTTCAGCTCCTCCAGCAAATAGCTGCGTTCGTCGGCCGGCAGGATGTCCAGCTCCCGCACCGGCATGTTCGGCGTCCGCTCCAGCGCCTCAGCCAGCTGCGCAAGCGCGCGCTGCATGTAGCCGCAGACCCGGTCCGGACATACCGGCTCCGCCGCGTCCGCCGTCAGCCCCAGCGCTTCGCCAAAATCCTCCACCGACAACGTCAGCGGATAATTGGTGCGTTCCTCCCCGCTCAACCATTCCATGCCCGAGAGCACATCATCCGGTTCGGAGATCGCCGCCGGCGTATTGTGGCGGTAGTTCAACAGCGCGCTGAACAGCGGTGCCGGTGTCGCAACGCGGCTGCAGCGCTGTGCCAGCGCCAGCGAGGCATGTTCGTGTGCCAATAGTTCAGCCAGCCGGCGATGCGTGGTCCGAACGCTCGCCTCGACCCCGGTCCCGTCCAAGTCCAACCGCAGCGGCAGGGTGTTCATGAACAGGCCCATCGCGCGGTCGGCGCCGGCGCCGCCCTGCATGCGGCCGAACAGCACCGTGCCGAACACCACCTGCTCGCGCCCGCTGCTGCGCGCCACCACCTGGCCCCACGCCAGATGGCACAGGCTCGCCAGGCTCACGCCCAGCCGCCGCGCCTGCGCCCGCAACCGATCGTTGAGCTCTTGCGGCAGCATCCGGCGCGCCTCGCCGACCCCACTGCCGTCGCCGCGCACCTCGCTCAAGCCGAACGGCGTGGTCGGCGCGTCGATGTCGGCGAGCCACGAGCGGAAGAACTCTTCATGCGCCTTTGCATCAACGCCCAGGCGCGTCTGCGCCACCAGGTTGCGGAACGGCTGCGGTGCTCTCAGCTCATGCTCGCGTCCGTCAAGCGCGGCCTGCACCTCGGCATGCATCACTTCCGAGGTCGTGTGATCCCCGATCAAATGATGCTGCAGCTGAAGCAGCAGCCAGCGCCCGCTGCTGGGCTCGCGCGCGATCACAAACCGCAACAAGGGCGCCAGCCCTAGATCGATGCGGTGCTGGCGCGGATCAAACCGGCGCCTGAGCTGCTCGGGGCCAGGACCAGCGGACGCATCCAGCTCAACCTCGGTCACCTCCAGCGGCGCGTTCCGCCACACCACCTGGGCCGGGCCCGACAGGCCCTCCCAGACAAACGACGTGCGCAGAATGTCGTGCCGGTCCACAACCCGCTGAACTGCGGCCAGATAGCGCTCCAGCAAGCCACGGTGGGCAAAGGCCATCTGCGAGACCAACAGGTACGGATCGCCGCGGCTCGCCAACAGATGATGGAACAGGATGCCGTCCTGCAGCGGCGACAAGGCATAAATATCCTGGACGTTACTGAGACCACCGGGCACCGTGGCGACGATCCGGTCGATCTCGCCCTGCGCCAGCTCAATCAGCGGCAGCATCTGCGGCGTGATCGCCGTGCTTCTCTCCGTGATCAGGTTGGCCGGGACTGTCACCTCATGATGACTGCCAAGGCTCACCGCCAGATCCGCCAGCACCGGCTTGGCAAACAAGGTCCGCACCTCGATCCCAAGCGACAGCCGTCGCAGACGCTCCATCAGCTGCACGGCCAGGAGCGAGTGGCCGCCCAGCTCGAAGAAGTTGTCGTGCCGGCCGACCCGCTCCAGCCCCAGAAGCTCCGCCCAGATCTGCGCCAGCGCCGTCTCAATCTCGCCCCGCGGCGCCTCATAGGTGCGACGCGCATACGCATCATCCTCCGGAGCCGGCAGCGCCTTGCGGTCCAGCTTGCCGTTCACCGTCAGCGGCAGCACCGCAAGCCGCACGAACGCGGACGGCACCATGTACTCCGGCAGCCGCGCACCGAGATGCGTGCGCAACGTGCCGGCAAGCTCGGCCGCCTCAGCTTCGCCGGCATCCTCGTCAGCCGTCACCACATAGGCGACCAGGCGCTTCTCGCCAGAGCGATCCTCGCGCGCCACCACCGCCGCCTCGCGCACCGATGCGTGCTCAACAAGCCGCGCCGCAATCTCGCCCGGCTCGATCCGGAAGCCGCGGATCTTCACCTGGTCGTCGCTGCGGCCCAAAAACTCCAGATTGCCGTCCGGCAGATACCGCGCAAGGTCGCCGGTCCGGTACAGCCGGTCGCCTTCCACAAAGGGACTGGCGATGAACCGCTCCGCCGTCAGCGCGGGACGGTTCAGGTAGCCGCGCGCGACCCCCGCTCCGCCAATGTAGAGTTCGCCCACCGCCCCGAACGGAACAGGCGCTCCATGACCATCCAGCAGGTACACCTGCGCGTTCGCGATCGGACGCCCAATCGGGACGTTCGTCGCGAGAGTTAATTCTGTCGCAATGTCATGGAAGATGCAGCCGACAACGGTTTCGGTTGGGCCGTATTCGTTGACCATCCTGGCGGTGGGCTGGATCCGGCGCCACAACTCCACTGTCGAATGCGACAGCGCTTCACCGCCGATGATAAACGTTCCAACTTGACTGGCGGCGGTGTCCGCCAGCATCTGTTGCCCAAGAGCATCCAGATGGTTCGGGGTGATGTTGATCAGCCCGCACTCCGAGCTGATCTTTGCTTTTAGCCCCTCAACCTCATCGCCCTCCGTTAGAAGATCTGCATAGCCGCCGTGAATGAGAGGTGCAAACAGGCTGTTTATTGTCGCATCGAATGCGACAGGCGAAGAGACCACGGAGGATGATCTGGGCGCGTAAGCATGGCAGGCCCAGCACAGGTAATTGACCATCCCCCGATGCTCGACCATGACGCCCTTGGGCGATCCTGTTGAGCCGGAGGTGTAGATCACATAGGCGAGGTGGCGCGATGTGAGGCCGAGTGCGCGCGGGTCCGGATCGGAGGCCGGCAGGTTTGCCCACACCGGCATTGCCGTGTCGAGGGCCACCACGTTCACATCGGCCAGCGCCGCGGCGCCCAGCGCGGATCGTCCCGCCGCATCGGCCAGCAGCAGAGGCGGCGCCGCATCGTTTAGAACCTGCTTGAGCCGCGCCGACGGATAGGTCGGGTCCAGCGGCAGATACGCACCACCCGCCTTGAGGATTGCCAAAAGCCCCACCACCATCGCCACGCTGCGCTGCAGGCAGATCGCAACCGGCTGGTCCGGCTTCACCCCGCGCGCGATCAGGTGATGCGCCAGGCGGTTGGCCCGCGCATTGAGCTCGCCATAGCTTACGCGCTCGTCCTCATGGACCACCGCCACCGCATCCGGCGTCTTGGCGACCTGCGCTTCGAACAGCTCGTGGATGCACCGCTCCGACGGATACGCCGCCGCCGTCCGGTTCAGCTCCTCCAGCAAGTACGCGCGTTCGTCGGCCGGCAGGATGTCGATGCGGCCGACCGGTTGCCCGGCATCGGCAACCATCGCCCGCAGCAGCGCCAGCAGATAACCACGCTGCCGCTCGATCGTCGCTTCATCGAACAGCGCCGTGGCATAATCAAACCTTCCGGTTATGACCTCATCACATTCGCCTAGACTCAGCTCCAGATCGAACTTGACCTGATCGAGCCCTTCCCCGGCAGCCTCCACGCTCAGCCCGGCAAGGTCGAACGACCTGACGGCGTTGTTCTGCCAGGCCAACATCACCTGGAACAACGGCGTGTGATCGAGATGCCGGGGCGGCTTGACGATCTCGACGACCTGCTCGAACGGCAGGTCCTGATGCTCCTGCGCAGCCAGTGCCGTGCGCCGCGTCCGTTCCAGAAGCTGCAACACGCTCGGCTCGCCCGACAGGTCCAGCCGAAGCGCCAGGGTGTTGACGAAGAAGCCGATCAACTCTTCGATCTCGCCCCGGCCCCGATTGGCGCTCGGCACGCCAATGACGATGTCGTCCTGCCCCGACAGACGCGACAGCACCGCGGCCCATGCCGCCAGCACCGTCATGAACAACGTCGTGCCATGCTGCCGGCTCAGCCGCCTCAAGTCCCGCGTCAGATCCGCATCGATGACAACAGGAACACTGGCCCCGGCAAACGACTGCTCGGCCGGCCGCGGACGGTCCGTCGGCAACGCAAGACGCGCCGGTGCGCCCGACAGGGCATTGCGCCAATACTGCGCCTGGTTCGAGAGCCGCTCGCCCGACAGCCACTGTCGCTGCCAGGCGGCATAGTCCGGATACTGGATCGCAAGCGGCGGCAACGGATCGTCCTCTCCGGCCACAAACGCCCGGTACAGCTGACTGAGCTCACGCACCAACACGCCCAGCGACCAGCCGTCCGAGACAATATGATGCTGCGTCAGCAGGAAGACGTGCTCCTCATCCGACATCCGGATCAGCCGGCCGCGGATCAGTGGGCCACGTGCCAGATCGAACGGCGCGCGCGCCTCTTCATGGCACAGATCAGACAGCGCAGCCTCCGCATCTACCCTGTCGCGCAGATCGTGCTGCAGCACCGGAAGCGGCATATCCGGCGGCAAAACCTCAACCCTGGGCCTGCCCTCGTCGGCGACAAAAATACTGCGCAGCGCCTCATGACGCGCCAGCAAACAGTCAAGGCTGCGCTGCCAGGCGCTGCGGTCGAGCACACCTTCCAGCCGCCACGCCAGCGGAACGTGATAGTGCGTGCCGGTCTCATCCAGCTGCGCCAAGAACCACAGCCGCTGCTGCGCAAAGGACAGCACAAGCGGCTCTTCGCGCGACACAGCCACAATGGCCGGCAGCTCTTGTGGACCGGAGCGGCTCAACTCATCCACGATGCTCTCGGCCAGATCGGCCAGCACCGGTTTGGCAAACAGCGTCGTTAGCGGCAGGGCGAGGCCAACAGCTTGCGAGACCCGGCTCAACAACCGCACGGCCAGGAGCGAGTGGCCGCCCAGCTCGAAGAAGTTGTCGTGCCGGCCGACCCGCTCCAGCCCCAGAAGCTCCGCCCAGATCTGCGCCAGCGCCGTCTCAATCTCGCCCCGCGGCGCCTCATAGGTGCGACGCGCATACGCATCATCCTCCGGAGCCGGCAGCGCCTTGCGGTCCAGCTTGCCGTTCACCGTCAGCGGCAGCACCGCAAGCCGCACGAACGCGGACGGCACCATGTACTCCGGCAGCCGCGCACCGAGATGCGTGCGCAACGTGCCGGCAAGCTCGGCCGCCTCAGCTTCGCCGGCATCCTCGTCAGCCGTCACCACATAGGCGACCAGGCGCTTCTCGCCAGAGCGATCCTCGCGCGCCACCACCGCCGCCTCGCGCACCGATGCGTGCTCAACAAGCCGCGCCGCAATCTCGCCCGGCTCGATCCGGAAGCCGCGGATCTTCACCTGGTCGTCGCTGCGGCCCAAAAACTCCAGATTGCCGTCCGGCAGATACCGCGCAAGGTCGCCGGTCCGGTACAGCCGGTCGCCTTCCACAAAGGGACTGGCGATGAACCGCTCCGCCGTCAGCGCGGGACGGTTCAGGTAGCCGCGCGCGACCCCCGCTCCGCCAATGTAGAGTTCGCCCACCGCCCCGAACGGAACAGGCGCTCCATGACCATCAAGCAGGTACACCTGCGTGTTCGCGATCGGACGCCCAATCGGGACGTTCGTCGCGAGAGTTAATTCTGTCGCAATGTCATGGAAGATGCAGCCGACAACGGTTTCGGTTGGGCCGTATTCGTTGACCATCCTGGCGGTGGGCTGGATCCGGCGCCACAACTCCACTGTCGAATGCGACAGCGCTTCACCGCCGATGATAAACGTTCCAACTTGACTGGCGGCGGTGTCCGCCAGCATCTGTTGCCCAAGAGCATCCAGATGGTTCGGGGTGATGTTGATCAGCCCGCACTCCGAGCTGATCTTTGCTTTTAGCCCCTCAACCTCATCGCCCTCCGTTAGAAGATCTGCATAGCCGCCGTGAATGAGAGGTGCAAACAGGCTGTTTATTGTCGCATCGAATGCGACAGGCGAAGAGACCACGGAGGATGATCTGGGCGCGTAAGCATGGCAGGCCCAGCACAGGTAATTGACCATCCCCCGATGCTCGACCATGACGCCCTTTGGCATGCCGGTTGAGCCTGAGGTGTAGATCACATAGGCGAGGTGGCGTGAGCTGAGGCCGAGTGCGCGCGGGTCCGGATCGGAGGCCGGCAGGTTTGCCCACACCGGCATTGCCGTGTCGAGGGCCACCACGTTCACATCGGCCAGCGCCGCGGCGCCCAGCGCGGATCGTCCCGCCGCATCGGCCAGCAGCAGAGGCGGCGCCGCATCGTTTAGAACCTGCTTGAGCCGCGCCGACGGATAGGTCGGGTCCAGCGGCAGATACGCACCACCCGCCTTGAGGATTGCCAAAAGCCCCACCACCATCGCCACGCTGCGCTGCAGGCAGATCGCAACCGGCTGGTCCGGCTTCACCCCGCGCGCGATCAGGTGATGCGCCAGGCGGTTGGCCCGCGCATTGAGCTCGCCATAGCTTACGCGCTCGTCCTCATGGACCACCGCCACCGCATCCGGCGTCTTGGCGACCTGCGCTTCGAACAGCTCGTGGATGCACCGCTCCGACGGATACGCCGCCGCCGTCCGGTTCAGCTCCTCCAGCAAATAGCTGCGTTCGTCGGCCGGCAGGATGTCCAGCTCCCGCACCGGCATGTTCGGCGTCCGCTCCAGCGCCTCAGCCAGCTGCGCAAGCGCGCGCTGCATGTAGCCGCAGACCCGGTCCGGACATACCGGCTCCGCCGCGTCCGCCGTCAGCCCCAGCGCTTCGCCAAAATCCTCCACCGACAACGTCAGCGGATAATTGGTGCGTTCCTCCCCGCTCAACCATTCCATGCCCGAGAGCACATCATCCGGTTCGGAGATCGCCGCCGGCGTATTGTGGCGGTAGTTCAACAGCGCGCTGAACAGCGGTGCCGGTGTCGCAACGCGGCTGCAGCGCTGTGCCAGCGCCAGCGAGGCATGTTCGTGTGCCAATAGTTCAGCCAGCCGGCGATGCGTGGTCCGAACGCTCGCCTCGACCCCGGTCCCGTCCAAGTCCAACCGCAGCGGCAGGGTGTTCATGAACAGGCCCATCGCGCGGTCGGCGCCGGCGCCGCCCTGCATGCGGCCGAACAGCACCGTGCCGAACACCACCTGCTCGCGCCCGCTGCTGCGCGCCACCACCTGGCCCCACGCCAGATGGCACAGGCTCGCCAGGCTCACGCCCAGCCGCCGCGCCTGCGCCCGCAACCGATCGTTGAGCTCTTGCGGCAGCATCCGGCGCGCCTCGCCGACCCCACTGCCGTCGCCGCGCACCTCGCTCAAGCCGAACGGCGTGGTCGGCGCGTCGATGTCGGCGAGCCACGAGCGGAAGAACTCTTCATGCGCCTTTGCATCAACGCCCAGGCGCGTCTGCGCCACCAGGTTGCGGAACGGCTGCGGTGCTCTCAGCTCATGCTCGCGTCCGTCAAGCGCGGCCTGCACCTCGGCATGCATCACTTCCGAGGTCGTGTGATCCCCGATCAAATGATGCTGCAGCTGAAGCAGCAGCCAGCGCCCGCTGCTGGGCTCGCGCGCGATCACAAACCGCAACAAGGGCGCCAGCCCTAGATCGATGCGGTGCTGGCGCGGATCAAACCGGCGCCTGAGCTGCTCGGGGCCAGGACCAGCGGACGCATCCAGCTCAACCTCGGTCACCTCCAGCGGCGCGTTCCGCCACACCACCTGGGCCGGGCCCGACAGGCCCTCCCAGACAAACGACGTGCGCAGAATGTCGTGCCGGTCCACAACCCGCTGAACTGCGGCCAGATAGCGCTCCAGCAAGCCACGGTGGGCAAAGGCCATCTGCGAGACCAACAGGTACGGATCGCCGCGGCTCGCCAACAGATGATGGAACAGGATGCCGTCCTGCAGCGGCGACAAGGCATAAATATCCTGGACGTTACTGAGACCACCGGGCACCGTGGCGACGATCCGGTCGATCTCGCCCTGCGCCAGCTCAATCAGCGGCAGCATCTGCGGCGTGATCGCCGTGCTTCTCTCCGTGATCAGGTTGGCCGGGACTGTCACCTCATGATGACTGCCAAGGCTCACCGCCAGATCCGCCAGCACCGGCTTGGCAAACAAGGTCCGCACCTCGATCCCAAGCGACAGCCGTCGCAGACGCTCCATCAGCTGCACGGCCAGGAGCGAGTGGCCGCCCAGCTCGAAGAAGTTGTCGTGCCGGCCGACCCGCTCCAGCCCCAGAAGCTCCGCCCAGATCTGCGCCAGCGCCGTCTCAATCTCGCCCCGCGGCGCCTCATAGGTGCGACGCGCATACGCATCATCCTCCGGAGCCGGCAGCGCCTTGCGGTCCAGCTTGCCGTTCACCGTCAGCGGCAGCACCGCAAGCCGCACGAACGCGGACGGCACCATGTACTCCGGCAGCCGCGCACCGAGATGCGTGCGCAACGTGCCGGCAAGCTCGGCCGCCTCAGCTTCGCCGGCATCCTCGTCAGCCGTCACCACATAGGCGACCAGGCGCTTCTCGCCAGAGCGATCCTCGCGCGCCACCACCGCCGCCTCGCGCACCGATGCGTGCTCAACAAGCCGCGCCGCAATCTCGCCCGGCTCGATCCGGAAGCCGCGGATCTTCACCTGGTCGTCGCTGCGGCCCAAAAACTCCAGATTGCCGTCCGGCAGATACCGCGCAAGGTCGCCGGTCCGGTACAGCCGGTCGCCTTCCACAAAGGGACTGGCGATGAACCGCTCCGCCGTCAGCGCGGGACGGTTCAGGTAGCCGCGCGCGACCCCCGCTCCGCCAATGTAGAGTTCGCCCACCGCCCCGAACGGAACAGGCGCTCCATGACCATCCAGCAGGTACACCTGCGCGTTCGCGATCGGACGCCCAATCGGGATCGAGTTCAATCTCTCAACAGCCTGAGATATTTCGAAAGTGGTACATCCAACCGTTGCTTCTGTCGGGCCAAAATGATTGATCAGGCGCACGTTCGGAAAGCGCTTTTGCCAAAACAGTATATCTGCTGGGATTAAGGCCTCGCCACCCACCATCAGTGCTCTTGTCGGAGCAGGTCCTTCGTAACCATCAAGCCGCTTATTCAGCATGCTCAAATGTGACGGCGTCAGCTTAATCAAATCATAGATCTGACCATCCTCGACAGCAGCAAGCGAATCTATCTGAGCAATCGGCTTTACAAGATGAAGCTTAGCGCCTGCCAATAGAGGCCCAAATAGAGTCGTGACGATTCCATCAAAGCTCAACGAATGCAGCAGGAGCGATCCGTTCAAAGCACGCTTGTAATAACTGTGATCTGACCATTGCAAATAATTGACCATCCCCCGATGCTCGATCATGACGCCCTTGGGCGATCCTGTTGAGCCGGAGGTGTAGATCACATAGGCGAGGTGGCGCGATGTGAGGCCGAGTGCGCGCGGGTCCGGATCGGAGGCCGGCAGGTTTGCCCACACCGGCATTGCCGTGTCGAGAGCCACCACGTTCACATCGGCCAGCGCCGCGGCGCCCAGCGCGGATCGTCCCGCCGCATCGGCCAGCAGCAGAGGCGGCGCCGCATCGTTTAGAACCTGCTTGAGCCGCGCCGACGGATAGGTCGGGTCCAGCGGCAGATACGCACCACCCGCCTTGAGGATTGCCAAAAGCCCCACCACCATCGCCACGCTGCGCTGCAGGCAGATCGCAACCGGCTGGTCCGGCTTCACCCCGCGCGCGATCAGGTGATGCGCCAGGCGGTTGGCCCGCGCATTGAGCTCGCCATAGCTTACGCGCTCGTCCTCATGGACCACCGCCACCGCATCCGGCGTCTTGGCGACCTGCGCTTCGAACAGCTCGTGGATGCACCGCTCCGACGGATACGCCGCCGCCGTCCGGTTCAGCTCCTCCAGCAAGTACGCGCGCTCATCGGCCGACAGCAGCTCAATCCGCCCAACCGGCTGCTGCGCATCCACGACGACAGCACACAATAACGTTTGCAAATGCCGCGTAATGCGATCAACCTGCTCAGGCTCCACACGACTTTCATCAAAGTTCCATCGAAAGCGCCCATCCAGAGCGCAAACCTCAAATGTTAGAAAATCACCCGCTGGAGCCGTCTCAGAACTCGGCCTCGACGCTCGATCATGAGGGGCAGAACGGCTGTCCGTCCTGACAGAAATGCCAATCGGCCAGGGGCGGCGCGATCGTAGCGCCTCCGCACTCTGCAATGTTGGGCAGCGCGCGATAAGGTCCCGCGCAAAGCTATCGCACCTCTTCAGCTGAGCGCATTCGGCGGCAACTGCCCTGCACACCTCTGCAAAACCATGACTAAGATCGATAGTAATTTCCATCGGCACGACGGAAGCGACAAGCGCCTCCACCGCATTCAACCCGGCTCGCGCTTCATTCGCTGCAGGAGTCCACCCCAATTGGAGCTCTGATTCGCCGATGATACGGGCGAGATAGATGAGCCAAGCACTCAACAGGTGTTCCGCGCGTTCCATTGGCGACAACTCGGTCAACGCACTTGGAATGAGCCATGAAGTCGTCTGCCGTCTCGGGTGAGCCTCAGCTTCTGAAGACGACAGATAAGGAAGCTGCAATAACTTAAACTGCTCAAGTCGCTGTCGCCAAAACTTCTCCCAAGGCGCCAACATTTCGTGGGCGACAGTTATGCTCCGCGCTTGCCCATCGCTCAAAATCGGGAGGCGATCGCCTATGTTCAGATTGGAGTGCCTCGCAAGTGCCCGCGCGTCGAAAGCCTGACCATCTGAGCTGCTAAAGCAAACCTCAACATCCTCTGTACCTGTCGCCACCCGCCAATGGCTGGAGTGGATTTCAACCAGGGAGCCGGCCGGAAAGCACGAGCGTCCAGCCAGCACTTCCAAGCATTTGACTACGACAACGTCATCGCCAAGCAGAGCCTTCGGCAGGCACAACGGATTTGTATGATACGACCCAAAGTCTAGCGCGCGTGTTACTGCTGATAGCTCTTGGGCGGAGCGATCCCATCGCAGACAGCCCGCAGCATCCGGGCGTCGATTCCTCTGAAAATAGGTTCTCTCCACTAGCACCTGCGGACGGGCGTTGAACCCCCCGTTCGTTAACCCAGTCAGGAGCTCGCGGAAGCCCTCGACAGCTGCTTCATAACATTTGAGATTCAGGGTCAAGGCGGTATCGCTGCGCGCAATCAAGACCCGGCGTTGAATGACCAGATCACCCGTATCGACCCCCTCGTCGAGGCGATGCCACGTGATGGCGTATTCAGTCTCTTGAGACAACAGCGCCCAAGACGTCGCATGAACTCCCGCATATCGCGGCAAGGGACCGTCGTGGTAATTGAAAGCGCCTTGACGCGCTCGCCCAAACACTTCCGCTGGCAGTATGAATGGATTTGCAACGGAAAATATCCACTCCACCGATTCCGTATTCAGGAACGCGGAGAGCTCTTCAACACTCGCCACGCACAAGACGTTGGTGCGCGCCGCCCAATCGCTGAATATAGGGTCGGCACACAATACTGCGCGGATGACGTACCCCATCTCGATTGCTATCTGAGCGCAGCCGATAGCTAGCGTACCACTACCGACAAAGACCACAGAGGAAACTGACGGGACTGCCAGCCGTTGCCTATCCTGATCTGCCGTTTTGCGACTACCTGCGAGCGTCGGAGGAGACGAATGCGCCATTTCACACCTCAGCTAACCGTTTCGTGCACAAGTGGCTCGGCCGCGGGTGGTAACTCCGCGCTGCGGAAGTCCGCCAACCAAGTCAATGTGATCCAAGCTGTTGTATCGATTGCTGCCGCAGTCCAAAATAGAAAGTTATGAACGTATAAAGGTTGGCAGGCTCCATCACGATGATGGTCGGAGCTCCACCCGCGCGCATCCGAACATCGGCGGAAACGTGGTGCATTTCCCGTCCTTCAGTCGCACGACAGCGCGCCAGGCGCAATCTGACGACTGGTGGGCCAGCGCAGCGAGAAACTGGGCGGGCGACTCTATGTGCCTAAGGTTAAGGTCCGAGGAGCGCTGGTTATAGCTGGCCGCCAATTGATGGAAATTGTCAATGTCCAACGACAAGAGTTGGTCGTCGGGCTGTTTGTTGGCAGACAAATAGGAAGCGACCTGCTGACCGTATTCCATCAGGCCAGATGAAAGCTGCGCTTGCCTCGCACGCTGCAGCGTTTGGGAGAGCAATTCGAGCTTCTCGCCAATGCGTGGGGCCTCGTGGGCGCTCGATGTAGTCCCGTCGTCGGTGGGGCGAGATGACCCTGGCGACTGGCGTTGAATGGATCGAGATTGGCTTGGCCGTAAGGACCGGACGTGAGCGGCAAATTCGGTCTCCTGAACGTATTGATCGTGCTGAGAGGTGTCATGACTTCCGCTCAGCCGAGAGATGCAGCCGCCCATTTCTATCCTCATCTAACCTGCGAGAAACAAACTATTCCGCACTGTTTGACGTAGCTCGGATGACATCCGTTCGAGATGTTGCATGATGCTCAAGGCAGTATCGGCACCGAGAGATCCAACATTGTCAAACTACGATGGTTAGCTTTCGAGAAGCTGACGGGGGCAGAAAGTAGCGGTTATTGCAGAAGTGACGCTCCCTCGATTGGAGTTCATGCTTACTGATCGGCGAAGTGCACCCGCCGATCAGGCCCGAATCGGTGCAGATCGAGCACTACGACTGTGAGTACCGGCACAAGGGCACCGCGAGCGTGTTCGTGATCTTGGATGTGAAAACCTTTGGAACAGGGTGAAGGTCTCGTTCCACTACGGCCCAAGCGCGCCAGCTGGATCTCATCGTGGAGAATGAGATCAGCGTTTCTGGTCAGCAAATACCCTCGATCAACGCATTGTGGGCGGCGACGATCAGGGTGACACGCACTCATCGTGAGAGTTGCGCCATACCGGAGCGGACGGGGTCGGTCGCCCAATAGTCGTCTATCCAAAGACATTTAGACCGGATCGCTGCGGCCGGTCCGTGGAGGTCTAATGCTCCCTCTCGTGGCCAAAGCACACGAATCTCTCAAGTTCTGAAGATCGATTGTTTTGAAATCGAACGAGACGTCATTCGACTGTCGATTTAGACCGCAGTTGCCAAGCCCGGCTAAGTTAGGCCGCTAGAAATCTGGTGGCAGAGTCTTTAAGAAGAGTTTTCGCGATGGCTGCAGTGGTGTTACGAAGAATGAAGATACAGATATTCTCATTGCGGGAACGACCAGATTTGATCCCGTTGGTCTTTTCGAATGACTTGGAGGCGGTGTGGCCCGAGTTCATGCGACATGACGCGACGGCAAAGCTCTATTTTGGGCAATCTGTATTTTTCGATTACCTCGACTACGCCTTTGGGGCACTTCTCGATGGCGAGATCGTCGGGCGCGCCTTTGGTGTTCCATTTGCCTTCAACATCGAGGGCCGCACCGAATTGCCTGACGGCGGCTGGGACCAGGTTATCCGCTGGGCTCACGAAGACAGGCTTGTTGGGCGTAGGCCGACGACGATAAGCGCGCTCGAAATCACCCTTGTCACCAAGGCGAGGGGCATTGGCAATGCACTGGCGATGTTGGATGCCTTGAAGGCGTGCGCGAAGAAAATGGGCTTTGCAGAAATGTTTGTCCCTATCCGGCCCAGCCAAAAGCACCTCGACTCGCGGACGGCAATGCACGAGTATGTCACATTGCAACGTGCCGACGGTTTGCCAACGGACTCGTGGTTGCGAACTCACGTTTGCGTCGGAGGCAAAATACTGAAGATCGCTCCCTACTCCATGACCATCGTTGGGACCATCGCGGAGTGGACGCAATGGACGGGGGCAGCCTTCAATCGTTCAGGCCAGGCAGAGGTCGAGGGCGCATTGGTACCGGTACTTGTATCGGTTGAGCAGAATTATGGAGTTTACGTGGAGCCGAATGTGTGGGTCCAACATGCATTGTGATATCAGTTGCATCCAACAGGTAGCGGAGATGTGTTATTCGACCCTTTAGCCGATCTATTCACGAGAGCACGGTCGTTCTTGACGTCTGACGGGGGCTGGCGGCTGGCGTGGGTGAGCGTCCGGCCTTTTGTCACCGGGTTCTACATCAAGCTGTTTTGTACGCGTTGGAGGAGTGGGGCGGGTGAGCGGGCGCAGGCCCGGTCGGTTACGGGCCGAGCGGGAGCAGCGCGCCGGGCAAGCTGCGGAAGAGGTCGGCTTCGGGGGAGCTATGGCTGATTCTGGGTGACGCGGCCTGATCAGGCGGCGTGGCTTTCAGCGGTCGGAATGACCTCGATGCCGTCAGTAAACTTTACACCGGCGATGACCTTCGGCAACTGATTTGTTCCTTTCAGTCGGCGCCAGGTCTTCGATGCAGCGTCGATCAACTTGAACACCATCAGCTTGGCGGTTTTCGGCGAGAGCGATCCTTTCGTTCGCTCCGTGCGATGCCGCACCGTGGCGAACACGCTCTCGATCGGATTCGAGGTGCGCAGATGAACCCAATGCTCGGCAGGGAAGTCGAAGAATGTGAGCAGCGCCTCACGATCCTTGATCAAGCACCCGACCGCAGGTCCGTATTTGGCACGGTATTTCTCGACGAAGGTGTCGATCGCGGTTTCGGCTTTCGCCCGGCTCGGCGCCAGATAGACGTTCCGCAGATCGTTCTTCATCGCGCGCTGCACGGATTTGGCGACCTTGTCGAGCACGTTGCTGACTTTGTGGCACCAGCACCGCTGGTGGCGCGTGCCAGGGAAGACCTCGTCGAGAGCCTTCCAGAACCCCAGCGCGCCGTCACCGACCGCCACTTGGGGAGCGATCCGCAGGCCGCGCTGCTTCACATCGATCAAGAGCTCACGCCAGCTCTGGGCGCTCTCGCGGGCGCCGACCTGGAAGCCGACCAATTCCTTGCGGCCCTCCGGCGTCGCGCCGACCAGCACCAGGATACACGGGGTGATGTTCGCCAGGTCGCAGACGCGATCGACCGGCGTGCCACCGCCGAGTGCGGTATGCGGGCGGCGCCAATTCCAATGATGTTGCCATTCGGCAATCCGATCCTCGATATCGGCGGCTTTCGGATCGACCGTTGACCAGAACTCCTCGAGGTCTGCCCTTTGAGTTCGTTCGACTTTGCCATTCAGATGCGGTGAGCGCGGCTTTATAGGACGGAACTTTATCGCCCAGTCCATCAGCGTTTGCTGCACAGCCTCGGCAAAGAACTCGCGGCCGCGATCGGTCTGGATGCGCTGAATCGGAAACGGCGTCTCCTCAATGAGGCGCTCCAGGAAGTCCAGCGCGTTGGCCGCTGTGCGTCGGCGATAAACGCCCAGCACCTTGTAGCGAGAGCAATCGTCAATCGCCGTATACTGGTAAACGCCCGGCGCGATCTTGCAGACGTCCATCTGCACCCGGTCGCCGGGAACTGGCCGCGCGTAGCGCTTTGTGCCCTTCATCTTGCGGCGCGGCCGCTTCAGTACCGGCTCACCGTGGCGACACAACACGCGATGCAGCGTGTCGAGCGAGTGCGTGCCGCATACCGTGGCCGCACTGGCGCGATGGCCGGCATCCGAATCGGTTAGTAACATTTTCCTACGCGTGGCGTGCCGCGGCACCGCTGTCCTGCTGATTCGATTTTCTTCTTGCTTCGGAAAATAGGAAGAAAGTAGAGAGACGCGAAGAACGAACTCGGCAAAGGCAGCTCGACGGCCTACGCCGATCCACGAGCCAGGGCGATCAGATTTAGCGGCAAGGCAATGTCCTGCCCCTGTCCTCCAAAGGCGCTGGGCTAGTTCTCGCAGGCGGCGCCGCATTGTCCTTCGCTTCGATCTGAAGATCCACGGGGACGGCTACGAAGCAGTGCCTGTTCTACACGTATCGAATGCCATCTCGGCCCTTCGTTCTTGCGGCCCGAGAAAATCGAAGGAGACATCAGGGAATGTTCGGACTTTTCAAACAGGGTGAATTGGAGAAGGCTGCCGCCATTGACCGGTCGCAGGCCGTCAGCGAATTCCAGATGGACGGGACGGTCATTGCGGCCAACGAAAAATTCCTGAAAATGATGGGATACGCCCAGTCGGAGATCCAGGGCCACCATCACCGCATGTTCGTTGACGCAGATGAGCGAGACTCGAACCGCTATCGCGAGTTCTGGGCCCGGCTTAACCGCGGTGAATGCCTGGCCGCTGAATACGAGCGCGTCGCAAAAGGCGGCGCAAAGGTCTGGATACGGGCCTGCTATAATCCAATCTTCGATGCTACGGGACGGCCCTCGAAGGTCATCGCATTCGCAACCGACATCACCGCGCGGAAGATGCGCAGCATGGAGGATGCCAGCCAGGTCGCCGCCATCAACCGCTCGCAGGCCGTGGTCTCTTTCAAGCTCGACGGGACGATCGTACGCGCGAACGAACACTTCCTCCGCGCCATGGGACACACGCTCGCCGAAATCGAAGGCGGGCACCACAGCATGTTCGTCGATCCGGCCGAGCGCGATTGCGCCAGCTACCAGGAATTCTGGACACGGCTCAACCGCGGCGAATGCCAGGCCGGGCAATTTCCGGCGAATTGCCAAGGGCGGCCGGGAAGTATGGATGCTGGCAACCTACAATCCCGTTCTCGACGAAAAGGGGACGCCTTTTGCGGTGGTGACATTCGCCACCGATGTGACCAACCAGAAGCTAGAGGCGATTGATACGTCCGGACAGATCGAGGCGATCGGCAGGTCGCAGGCCGTCATCGAGTTCGGCATGGATGGCATGATCATCACCGCCAACGCGAACTTTCTCAAAGCGGTGGGTTATTCGCTACCCGCATTTATCGAGGCGGGTTCAATCCACTGTGAAGCGAGCCCATAGCTTCGGAATTAATCGGGTCTGCGGGAGCTTGTGCTTCGTATATCGTTGGGCAGTTAGTACACCTCAAGGTTCGGTGCTGGAACCCCGGTCTTCCCGGTACAACCCTGAGAACTTCCGCCTTGCCTCCGCACCTCGGGCAGCGGGGCCACATCGTCTCGCGGGGTGAAAGCTTGTTAGCCCGATCTATTCACGAGAGCACGGTCGTTCTTGACGTCTGACGGGGGTTGGCGGCTGGCGTGGGTGACCGTCCGGCCTTTTGTCACCGGGTTCTACATCAAGCTGTTTTGTACGCGTTGGAGGAGTGGGGCGGGTGAGCGGGCGCAGGCCCGGTCGGTTACGGGCCGAGCGGGAGCAGCGCGCCGGGCAAGCTGCGGAAGAGGTCGGCTTCGGGGCATGCCGCGGCGAACGCAAGGCGAATGCGGCTCGCGGTTTCGACGACCCGGGCTGCGATTTTCAAGAGACGAAGACGCAGCGTCGCGAACTCGGCAGTGGCCAATTCCCGGACTTTGGGAATGGCGCCGCGCACGGTAAGCATCAACCAATAAGCGGCGGTGTGGAGAACGAGACGGACCTGGTTGGCGAGCGCCGAACGGCAACTGGTGCGATCGGAGGCGAGCTGCGTCTTATGCAGCTTGATCAGATTTTCGGCTTGGCCGCGCGCGCAATACAGGCTGTCGTAGATCCACTCGGCCGAGCCGACATCGAGGCTGGTGACGACGAAGCGGATGTCGAGGCCGAGCATCGTCGCCTCAATACGGGCGACAGTGCGCCGTTCGTGATCCCAGGACTTTGCCTTGTGGCGCGTCTCGGTATAGCCGCGCAGAACAGGCAGGTTCTCGATGGCGCGTCGCGTGCGAACGTCGTCGGCGACCTCGTCGACTTTTCTGGCGAGAGGCTTGGTACCGGACAGACCGAAGATGTAGTCGATGCCGTTGTTCTCGCACCACGTCATGGCCTCCGGCCGAGCATAGTGCCCGTCGCCACGGAACGTAATTCGCGTCTTGTGCCACCGCGTCCGGATATGCCGTATCAGGCGGCGCAGATGGGCACGCACCTCGACGCCGCCCGGCGTCTTGCCGGGCCGCAGCACGACCGCCACGGGCCGGCTCTTCTCCGTGTCGTAGACGTGGATCGGCAGGAAGCAGCGTTCGTCATAATGAGCGTTGAACAGCGAGAGCTGCTGATGGCCGTGGACGACATCGCAGGTATCATCGATGTCGAGCGTGACGGATGCCGGCTCGCGCGGGTAGCTATCCATCCATGCGTCGACCAAAGTGTAGGTCAGTCGGATCACGTCGCGCAGGCGCGGAGCATTCTCCAGGCGCGACAGCGTCGGTTGGGAACACAGATCGCGACCGCTGTCCGGCAGCCGTCCGCAGGCCAGCTTGAATGCGGGATCGGACCGCAGATGATCGAGGTCGTCGGCGTCCTCGTAGCCGCAGCAGATCGCGAACATGCGCGCGCGGAACATATCGACAAGGCTGTGCACGACCCGCGTCGGATCGCGCCGATCCGGGAACACCCGGGCCAAATTGTCGGCCAAACCGAGACGCCGCTCGGCCATCGCCAGAAGCATCACGCCCCCATTCGAGGTTAGGCGTCCACCATCGAAGGCAGCTGTGACTTTCTTGGCGTGAACGGCTGGAAACGAGAAGGGCAAAATCGTATCATCGGTCATGGCGGGCGTGGCGTTCGCGGTTGAGGTGATGGGATTGGCTTCGCAACCGAATCCTACGCCGCATCAGCGCTTTACACCACGCTCGCCAGCCTCTCAGGCGCCCTCTCGCGAATAAGACGGGTTATTAGGCTAGTTGCAGGGCGTACTTTCCGCGCTCGAGCGATTCCAGGATACCGTTGGCGCAGTCTGTTACAAGGCTACCGGCTCGGCCACTTCGCGATGCAGAGACGATATTGCACCTGATTATCCCCCAGAGATCATGTGCGGTGACTCCGGCTTATCATTCCCCCTCATTTTTGGCGGGTGGACTTTTCTGTTTCAATCGCCTTCGTTGTACATTCACAGGACTAGGGACCGCAGACGGAGCGGGGAATGCTATCCGCCCGAGAGCAGACGCAGTGTGCTCACTCGATGCTTGGCGTTCATGACCCGAGGTGGTCACGTGGCTGCGCGGCCTGAGCGCGGTAAGAGGTGCCAGTTATCAATGCTGCGCGAAAGGTGAAGGCTCACTTAGAAATGGCGCAACGAAAACGCATCATGAACCTACGCAATGCTCTTTGTGCCATGTACCTTGTTGGCCTGATCGGCGGCAGCGGCTCGGCGCAGGCCGGAACCAACGATATCCTGATCGGACTTGACAGCAAGATCACCTATGGTCCTGAGGGCCAAACGAAGGGCGCTCCGGGTAACGACGCCGTGCTAGTCATTGATGTTTCCGCCCCCGCCAAACCCAAGATTCGCGCCAGCGTGCCGGTGGCGAACTCCCTGCTGGGGCCGCCCACCAATTTGCAGATCACACCGGACGGCAAGTTGGGCCTAGTCGCCAATTCCGTGGTTCACATTCAGGAGGGCAACGCTTGGAAAACGGTCCCGGATGACAAATTGTACGTGATTGACCTCACTGCGGCCCCGCCGAAGGTGATCGATGCGGTTACCGTCGGACGGCAGCCGTCGGGCCTGTCGATTTCGAAGAGGGGCGATCTCGCGTTGATTGCCAACCGAGAGGGCAAAAGTGTCTCTGTTGTCTCGATCCAGGGTACGACGGTCAAAGCCGTCCGCGAAGTGCCGCTGGAGCAGCAGGCCGCGGCCGTAGTCATCGCGCCTGACGGCAAGCGCGCCTTCGTCTGCCTCAATCTTGCGAACAAAATCGGCGTGTTGGCAATCGATGGACAAGACGTGGCCTACGACAATTCGATGGACATTCCTTCGGCATTCAATCCTTACAACATCGACATCACGCCAGACGGAAAATACGTCATTGCCTCAAACACCGGCGCACTGAAGAACAACGCTGATGCGGCGGTGATTATCGAAGCAACCGGCCCACATCCCCACGTGGTCGACTTGATGAGCCCTGGTGTCGGACCGGAAGGTTTCGCGATAGCGCCCGATGGGAAGACTGCAGCTACCCCGCTGCTGCTTGGCAGTTCGACTAAGAGGGGCGAACTCGTTTTGATGTCGATCGGCACTGGCGGTAGCCTGACGGTAACAGCGCGCGCGCCGCTTGGCCGCCTGCCGGAGGGCGTCGCTTACAGCCCAAACAGCGACTACCTCTATGTGGCCAACTATGTCGACAGGGACCTGCAGGTATTTGACCTCGCTGGCGGCAAGCTGACCGAGACGGGGTCCAGGTTGAAGCTGCCGGGCCAACCGGCGTCCATGCGTGCGCCAGCTCGGTAGAGCCGTGCGCACCTGTTCTGCCGGCCTGCTTTATGTGCGCGGCCTTGGTCTACCTGCGAGTTCGGCGCTCCGCGCCGTTATCGGGAGCGCATCAGACGCGTCTGGCGGCTTTGGCCCTACTCCCAATTGAGGCTCGCTGCTAGTCTTTCGGGGCGTGATCGTCGGAAAAAAGTTTCTGCGCATAGTCAGAAAACGATCCAAACGGCCGAACCGGGGCCATCGCCGGATGCGCACCTATTTTGAGCCAACCCTGCACGCTCGCCCGCAAGCCAGGTTCAGTTCGAAGGCTAGGGGACGCGCCCGATCGAAGGCGCGTCCCAAGTACAGCCAGAGCGGGGGCGAACTCTGATTACAAGAATCAAACAATTATTGCCCGAGGCGGCCTTGTGGCTCGGCATTGCCGCCGGTGCGGCTCTCGCCTTGTGGATGTGGATCAGCATGGCGCTGGATCTGCGCTAGTCACTTTCCAACCCACGAGGTGCAGTAGCTCCCAGCCGCTCCCAGCCGCTAGGAATCGATAATTTGCGAGATGCTTACGTCGTCGGAGCTTTTGAAGTGGACCCTATGCTGAGGACCACTGGGTCCGGTTTTTTAAGTGGAGCTGCTGCCGTTCGTTCTTCCCAATATCTTTACGCTACTCTTGCCTGCTGCTGTTGTGGCTGTGGGGATGCGGGCAACGCGCAGCGTTGTCCAAGCTTCTCGCTTGCGAGAAGCGTCATATCCACAGCCTGTTCGCCGAATGCGCCGGTGACACCGGCCCGCCAGACCGCCATCGGCGCGCGGTTTTCCAGCGCCTGATGAGGGCGCTGGAAATTGTAAAATTCGATCCATCGGGCGATTCCGGCTTTGGCCTCGCGACCATCCGAATAACCCTTGAGATAGATGTCCTCGTATTTGAGCGAGCGCCACAGCCGCTCGATGAACACGTTGTCCATCCAGCGCCCACGACCGTCCATCGAGATCCTGACGCCGGTGGCGGCCAGCGTGCCGGTGAAGGCGGCGCTGGTGAACTGGCTGCCCTGGTCGGTATTGAAGATCTCAGGCCGGCCGAAGCGCGCCAAGGCCTCTTCGAGCGCAGACACGCAGAACGATGTGTCCATCGTGTTCGACAGGCGCCAGGCCAGCACCGCACGGCTCGCCCAATCGATGATAGCCACCAGATACAGAAAGCCCTGGCCGATCGGCAGATAGGTGATATCGGCCGCCCACACTTGATTCGGTCGGTCGATCACCATATGGCGCAGGAGATACGGGAAGATCTTGTGTCCCGGCGCCGGCTTTGTGGTTCTGGGCTTTGGTCCCAGCGCCGCGATGCCCATCTTGCGCATCAACCGCTGCACGCGCTTGCGATTGATGCGACAGCCTTCGCTATTGAGCATCGCCGTCATCCGCCGCGAGCCCAGGAACGGCCAGGCCGTGAACAGCTCGTCGATCCGCCGCATCAGCTCAAGGTCGTTGTCATTGGCCAGCAGCGGCGGCCGATACACGCTCGATCGCGCAACGCTCAGCAGTTGGCATTGCCGGCGGATCGATAGACTCGCATGATCGCGCTGAAGCAATCCTCGGCGATCCGGCGCGCTCATCTTTCGGACCTCCTGGCTAAGAAATCCCGCTCGACCGTCAATTGTCCGATCTTGGCGTGGAGCTTCTCGACCTCCAGTTCGTGGGCCGCCTCGCCATCCCGACCAGCGCCCGCGTCGAACGCCCGAACCGCTTGATCCTGAAGCTGTTTCTTCCAGGCATAAATCTGGTTCACATGCACCTGGTAGCGCTGCGCCAGATCCGTCACCGTTGATTGTTCTCGCAGCGCCTCCAAGGCGATCTTTGCCTTCAGCGCCGCATCGATTGTCCGTCTCGTCTTCTTCATGGTCCGCTCCGTTTATCAAAACGGAACGGCATCCGCACCACCTAACATTACAGTTGGTGCGCCGGGAGACCGGCAAGGAGTAGGTGGTGGAAGTCCACTGCGATGAAGGAATAGCGATCCACATCGGCCCCGAGCCGTGCGCAGGCGTCCGCGAGGATGTCGGCGAAGCGTCAGCAGGGGAGCGCATAGGCCAGCCATGGAGCCGCGAAAGAATGCTTTCCCGAGAGCCGACGCTGTCAACTGAGCGGAAGGCAACACGAAAGGGTGCGATATCGCGAGCGCCCAGTCGCCTCGGCGTGGTCGCAGACCCTGGCATGTGCAGAAGCTTCTTGTACGGGAACCGGGAGGTCTCTTGGTCGGCCAGATGCTCATGGAAGCGGCCTGGTCCGCGGCGGGAAGGCGAGGAGCTGTAGCCGCCGATGAACGATCAGGAGAAGTCTGACTCCGCCATAGTAGCAATGAAGTCGCCGAACAAAGCCGGAGGTACGGTGGCGGAGGCGATGGAGCGAAGGGCGGGGACCAAGGGAAACGCGAGACAGCAAAGCACATTCCGGACACAGGGCCGGGATCGTGTGATCCAGGAGCTTGATCGCGTACGGCAAGCCGCAAGGCAGAGGAAGAAGGAGCGGTTCACAGCGCTTCTCCACCATATCAATACCGACACGCTCCGGATGGCTTTCTACGCGCTCAAGCGCAAAGCAGCCCCCGGCGTGGATGGTGTGACATGGCAGGACTTCGAGACAGATCTGGAGCCCCGGCTTGCGGATCTGCACCGACGGGTCCACACAGGAGCGTATCGTCCCCAACCGTCACGTCGGACGTATATTCCGAAGGCGGACGGCCGGGAGAGAGCGCTGGCGATCGCGGCTTTGGAGGACAAAATCGTCCAAGGCGCGACCGTCATGGTGCTCAACGCCATCTACGAAGGCGACTTCGTCGGTTTCTCCTACGGGTTTCGACCCGGTAGGGGCCCACATGATGGGTTGGACGCCCTGGCGGTAGCGATCACCACGCGGAAGGTGAACTGGATACTTGACGCCGACGTGCAAAACTTTTTCGGAAGTGTGAACCAAGACTGGCTGGTCCAGTTCTTGGAACACCGCATCGGCGACAAGCGCATCATCCGCCTGATCCGTAAATGGCTGAAGGCGGGCATTCTCGAAGACGGGGTCGTTACCGTGGACGACAGGGGCACGGGGCAAGGATCGGTGATTTCGCCGCTGCTCGCCAATGTCTACCTGCACTACACGTTCGATCTTTGGGCCGAACGCTGGCGACGGCAAGAGGCCCATGGCGACATGATCATCGTGCGCTATGCCGATGATCTCGTGGCTGGCTTCGAGCATGAGGACGACGCTCGCCGTTTCCTTGATGCAATGCGTGAACGGTTTGAAGCATTCGCGTTGACACTCCACCCAGACAAGACCCGCTTGATTGAGTTTGGTCGCCGTGCGGCGGTCAACCGCAAGGGGCGCGGCCTTGGCAAACCGGAGACCTTCATGTTTCTGGGCTTCACCCACATCTGCGGTAAATCACGCCGAGGAAACTTCCTGCTCGAAAGGAAGACCCGTCGCGACCGTCTGCGGAGGAAGCTTCAGGACATCAAGGAAAAGCTGCGGCGTCGGATGCACCAACCGATCCTCGTCCAGGGTGCATGGCTGAGACAGGTCGTCGCCGGCCACTTCGCCTACTACGCGGTTCCTACAAATGGGCGGACGCTCTCAGCGTTCCGCTACTATGTGACCGATCTCTGGCGTCGAACGCTTCGGCGGCGAAGCCAACGAGACCGCTTCACGTGGGACCGCATGACGAAGTTGGCGGATGAATGGCTCCCTCAACCCCGTATCCTCCATCCCTGGCCACAACAGCGCTTCGCCGTCACATACCCAAGGTAAGAGCCGGATGCCTTAATTGGGCTCGTCCGGATCCGCGCGGGGGGCGCTCAGCAATGAGCGTCCCTACCGCAAACTTTTTTGCGGGCTTCTGAATCCATGGGCAACCATGATTCGAAGATCGTGGGCGCGGACAGCGTCGATTGAAGAGACGCTTGCGTTGTGGGCGGCGTCGCTTCGAGAGATCAAGCAACGGATACGTCCGTTGTTCACGCAAGAGCGTGTTGCGACGAATGCAGGTCTATTCCTGGAAGGTCTGCTCGGAGATGAGCAGCGCAAGACCGGTTGGATGCGCGCGGAGGCGGCTGGCGATCCCGGCCCATGGCGGCAGCAGGCGATTCTGGGTCGTGGAGACTGGGACGCTGATGCCCTGCGCGATATCGTGCACGACTATGTCATCGAGCATTTGGCGGATGACGATGCGGTGCTGGTGATCGACGAGACCGGTTTTCTCAAACAGGGCAAAGCCTCATGCGGAGTGGCGCGGCAATACACTGGTTCGGCAGGGAAGATCACGAACTGCCAGATCGGTGTCTTCGCTGCCTACGTTTCGCGTCATGGCCATGCGTTCATCGATCGCGCGTTGTATCTTCCGAAGGAATGGACCGACGATCCAGATCGTCTGGAAGCCACATATGTGCCTGCCGATGTCGGCTTTGCGACCAAACCAAAGCTTGCGACGAGAATGATCGCACGCGCGATAGCCGCGTCTGTACCATTCAAGTGGGTTGCCGGTGATACCGTCTACGGTGTTGGCAACATCGAACAGCAACTACGTCGGGCAGGCAAAGGCTACGTGCTTGGGGTCAGCAGCGCTCATGTGTTTCGATCCTGGGGCAAGCGACCGCCGGTCGCCGGTACGGCTGCAGACCTCGCCCGGACGCGGCACTCATCCGACTGGAAGCGCCTGTCGGCGGGAGCCGGAACCAAAGGACCGCGGCTGCACGATTGGTGTTATCTCGAATTGGCCGATCTCGAGGCCGAGCAGTTCAACAGTGCAAATGACGGTTTGTGGACACGCGGTCTACTGATCCGTCGTCGCATCGCCGATGATGACCTCGCCTTCTTCTCCACCTGGTGCCCAGCGGGAACAGCCATTGAAACGCTGGTCGCGGTCGAAGGCCATCGATGGGCGATCGAGGACAGCTTTGAAACCGCGAAAAACGAGTTCGGGCTCGATCACAACGAGAGCAGATCCTGGCATGGCTGGCACCGTCATGTGTCCTTGGTGATGCTCGCCTTCGCCATGATGGCCGCGATCCGACATCGCGCTAATCCGCCACCGCCCAAAAAAACGAAACGGCGCCCCCGGGCAAAAGCCAAAGCACAACCACCCCACCACTGATCCGTTGGTCAATCCAGGAAATCCGTCGCATTGCTATCAGACTTGCTCGAAAGCGGATTCAACCCGCACACATCATCGCATGGTCTGTCTGGCGCAGAGCTCACCAAGCTGCCGCTCAACGCGCCCACTTCAAATCAAAACCGTTTGCGGTAGGGACGCTCATTGCTGAGCGCCCCCCGCGCGGATCCGGACGAGCCCAATTAAGGCATCCGGCTCTTACCTTGGGTATGTGACGGCGAAGCGCTGTTGTGGCCAGGGATGGAGGATACGGGGTTGAGGGAGCCATTCATCCGCCAACTTCGTCATGCGGTCCCACGTGAAGCGGTCTCGTTGGCTTCGCCGCCGAAGCGTTCGACGCCAGAGATCGGTCACATAGTAGCGGAACGCTGAGAGCGTCCGCCCATTTGTAGGAACCGCGTAGTAGGCGAAGTGGCCGGCGACGACCTGTCTCAGCCATGCACCCTGGACGAGGATCGGTTGGTGCATCCGACGCCGCAGCTTTTCCTTGATGTCCTGAAGCTTCCTCCGCAGACGGTCGCGACGGGTCTTCCTTTCGAGCAGGAAGTTTCCTCGGCGTGATTTACCGCAGATGTGGGTGAAGCCCAGAAACATGAAGGTCTCCGGTTTGCCAAGGCCGCGCCCCTTGCGGTTGACCGCCGCACGGCGACCAAACTCAATCAAGCGGGTCTTGTCTGGGTGGAGTGTCAACGCGAATGCTTCAAACCGTTCACGCATTGCATCAAGGAAACGGCGAGCGTCGTCCTCATGCTCGAAGCCAGCCACGAGATCATCGGCATAGCGCACGATGATCATGTCGCCATGGGCCTCTTGCCGTCGCCAGCGTTCGGCCCAAAGATCGAACGTGTAGTGCAGGTAGACATTGGCGAGCAGCGGCGAAATCACCGATCCTTGCCCCGTGCCCCTGTCGTCCACGGTAACGACCCCGTCTTCGAGAATGCCCGCCTTCAGCCATTTACGGATCAGGCGGATGATGCGCTTGTCGCCGATGCGGTGTTCCAAGAACTGGACCAGCCAGTCTTGGTTCACACTTCCGAAAAAGTTTTGCACGTCGGCGTCAAGTATCCAGTTCACCTTCCGCGTGGTGATCGCTACCGCCAGGGCGTCCAACCCATCATGTGGGCCCCTACCGGGTCGAAACCCGTAGGAGAAACCGACGAAGTCGCCTTCGTAGATGGCGTTGAGCACCATGACGGTCGCGCCTTGGACGATTTTGTCCTCCAAAGCCGCGATCGCCAGCGCTCTCTCCCGGCCGTCCGCCTTCGGAATATACGTCCGACGTGACGGTTGGGGACGATACGCTCCTGTGTGGACCCGTCGGTGCAGATCCGCAAGCCGGGGCTCCAGATCTGTCTCGAAGTCCTGCCATGTCACACCATCCACGCCGGGGGCTGCTTTGCGCTTGAGCGCGTAGAAAGCCATCCGGAGCGTGTCGGTATTGATATGGTGGAGAAGCGCTGTGAACCGCTCCTTCTTCCTCTGCCTTGCGGCTTGCCGTACGCGATCAAGCTCCTGGATCACACGATCCCGGCCCTGTGTCCGGAATGTGCTTTGCTGTCTCGCGTTTCCCTTGGTCCCCGCCCTTCGCTCCATCGCCTCCGCCACCGTACCTCCGGCTTTGTTCGGCGACTTCATTGCTACTATGGCGGAGTCAGACTTCTCCTGATCGTTCATCGGCGGCTACAGCTCCTCGCCTTCCCGCCGCGGACCAGGCCGCTTCCATGAGCATCTGGCCGACCAAGAGACCTCCCGGTTCCCGTACAAGAAGCTTCTGCACATGCCAGGGTCTGCGACCACGCCGAGGCGACTGGGCGCTCGCGATATCGCACCCTTTCGTGTTGCCTTCCGCTCAGTTGACAGCGTCGGCTCTCGGGAAAGCATTCTTTCGCGGCTCCATGGCTGGCCTATGCGCTCCCCTGCTGACGCTTCGCCGACATCCTCGCGGACGCCTGCGCACGGCTCGGGGCCGATGTGGATCGCTATTCCTTCATCGCAGTGGACTTCCACCACCTACTCCTTGCCGGTCTCCCGGCGCACCAACTGTAATGCTAAGCCGCCGGTCCAAAATCCGGGGTCCACTTCAGTCGGCCTTTGTGGGACCACGCGGGTCGATCTGGTCGGGGCGTTTTATCCGCTCCGCACGCCTCAGCTCGGCGCGCGAAGGTTTGTCCTGTTGGTGATCGCCGTCCATTCGACCCACAGTATAGAAGTTAGCGGCGGCATGACTCGGCGCCCGATGGAGATACGGCGCTGTCCCTATCACGCCCCCGCTAACTCTAACGGCCTAGCCTCAAGCGGCAGAAGCTGACCGCTGGATGTATCGTCCGGAAACACTTCACTGGCACAACTCCCAGGACTGGTCGTCGCCAGTGGCTTGACGACCCGGAAGCAGCGCGGGCGCGACTCGGCGTCGGGGAAACATGCAAAGAAAGCCGACGCTGTTCCTACCACGCGCCGCAAACGCCGGTGGCCAGCGTTGCCCCCCTGCTTGCCGACTGGAATAGGCAAAGCTGACCACCTTGGCCCCCGGGACTTGGGGTTGCGCGTAATCCACGGGGGCTGCCAAGTTTTATCGCGGAGAAGGACTCCAAGCGCCTACCAGGATTGGTTGGTGCCGATCTCATGCGGCCTGGGGCAAATGCGCCATGGCGACTGAACTAGATTCGATCTTTGATGTGATTGAGCATCACCGCGCGCTTTCCGCGCAACACGATGCCGCGGCATCCATATCCGCGAAACTTGTCGAAGGCCCCGAATTTGATGTGGCCGACGCAATCAGCGAGGCAAGGAGGTTGGCTCTCGCAGAGTACGCAGACGTGCTTATCCACTCCAAACCAACCACGCTTGCGGGCGTCATCGCTCTGAGCCGCTACGTCGCCGGCCTACCGCCTTGGCTGCTGTCTGATGAATATGATTGGCATCAACCGTTTCTGAGGACGCTCGCGGAAGCGCTGGACGAGATCAGTGCAGGGTAGCGCCACACCCGTGCGAGCCGACGCGGTCGTCGTCTCAACTACCGGGTCTGATGGGTCCCAATGAGCAGCGCCTTGGTAGGATGGGGGCCGGCCGGGCCTTCAGTCGGGCAGCCTGTTTTGCCAGCCAACGTGGTGCCGCTCAGGGCATGGAAAGATCATTGAGGACAGGAATGCGGCTCCAATGGTCCGAACTTGGAGCGGAGGAGACCCTTGAGCTGGCTACGATCTGCCTTCGTGCTGCCTGCCGAAAATCCTAAATGGACGTGATGGATAGCCACAGACGCCAGGCATCGGCAGCAGGCGCAGGGTCTGCATCGCCTCGGACAGGCGCTTGCCAACGTGGGGCCCGTCCCAGATGGAGGGAGCCTCGTCATCCATCACCATGTCTTCCAGCGGATTGAACTTCATCGCCTCGCGCCGGATCAGCAGCATGTCACTCATAGGTCAGCTGCCCCTGAATTTCCCGAAGTTGATCGAACTGCTGCGTTTCGGGGTCGAACCGCATGCGGATCGCGCCCCGATAGCCGGTCTGCTCGAAGCGGACCTTCGAGATGTGCACAGTGATCTCGGCCTTCACGGGATCGCGCTCGATCACCAGCCGCCCATGGTCCGGCTTGTTGAACCGATGCGCCGAGCCGTCGATGTCATACAGCGTCGCCGTCCGCAGCTTGCCGCGCTCGTAAACGTCCTTCGTTGGATGGGCGAGCACGATCACGGCGACCTCGTGCCGACGACCGAACCGCTTCAGCATGCGGATGGCGCGGCCGATGTACTCGTGTGTCGACTCCTCGCGGTCCCGCGCGTGCTCGATCTCATTCCAGGGATCGATGACCAGCACCCGGATGCCGTCGCGCAGGACCGCGTCGCGCGCCTTAGGGCCGCCTCAGTCGGCTGGCTCCTTGCTCATCAGGCCAAACCTGCGATGTCGCTTAATGGCCCATCTTGTCCTTTGGCTGCGCGGTGAAATTTGGTCGCTATCGGGAGATATTGTTGGAAACAATACCAGTTCAAAAATCTCGTTAAAATCGGCTGGGATCGAACTCGGACAAGCAAAGCCTTCACGGTAGACCTAGGAAGATCGCATAGCGGACGCGCGACCAATCTTAAGGTGGCAATGGCTAGCGGCTCCGTGCCGTCCAGCTTTCATCTGTTTGATCGTGGACGGATCAATGCTCACCTTGCGTCCGTTTTCCATCCAAAATTGAAAATCCAAGTGTTGCCACCGTGCTACATCGCATCTCCATCAAATCGATTAATCTCGACTTGGGATGCCGGAAAGATCTCGAAGCAAGTATGGCGGTCGTTTCAGTCGAAACGACGAGATGGAGCAACGATAATGAAAAAGATTTTGCTGGGCACCGTGCTCGCGCTGGGCATGGCCGCCCCTGCATCGGCGGCTGATCTGTCTGCTAGACCCTACGTCAAAGCGCCGCCCCCGGTGGTTGCGCCGATCTATGATTGGACTGGCTTCTACATCGGTGCCAACGGCGGATGGGGCCAAAGCCACAATTGCGTGGATTTCGTCACGCTCGCAGGAACAGTCGCAAGCGGTTGCCGGGATCGTTCAGGAGGCGTTGCCGGCGGGCAAATCGGATATCGCTGGCAAACCAACCAGTTTGTGTTCGGATTGGAAGCACAAGGTGATTGGGCCGATCTCAGCAACACGCGCGTCAGCCTGTTCAACCCGACGCTCTCAACCACTGTGAAAACCGACGGCATTGGTCTCTTCACCGGCCAACTCGGCTGGGCATGGAACGCCTCACTGTTTTACGTGAAGGGCGGCGCGGCCGTGACCAGCAACCGCCTCTTTATTTTCGACAACACCACCGGGGTCGGTCTGGTCTCGGCAGACAACACGCGCTGGGGCGGCGCCCTGGGTGTGGGCTGGGAGTATGGCTTCGCACCGAACTGGTCGGCCGGAATTGAATACGACCATCTGTGGATGGGACACGCGAATAACTCCTTCTCCGTAACAGATCCGCGCCTTGCGGCCGTACTCAACGACCGGATCAGCCAGGACGTTGATATGGTCACTGTGCGGTTTAACTACCGCTTCGGCGGCTATGGCGTTCCGGTCGCGGCGAAATACTGATCTTCTTCTCGACGTTGTCAGCACAATGGGCCGGGCATGTTTGCCCGGCCTATTTGTCGGAAAGCGCATGTCTGAAAAGACTGCGAAGTGTTCCTTGACAGCTTCACACACTATCGCACCGGCGAGACGGCGAACGATGAGGCAGCACTGATGGCCGCTATCCTTGCCGACGCCACCAATGCCGGTGCTGAACGCATGGCGGAAAGCTCACGCGGCGTCACAATCCACCAGATGATGCTAATGGTGGATCGGCATCTACGATCAGAAACCTACGCCACGGCGACTGCCGTGCTGGTCGATGCGCAGCAAGCCCATCCGTTCGCCGAGGTCTGGGGCGACGGTCATATCTCCTCCTCGGACGGGCAGTTCTTTCCGGCAGGCGGGCGCGGTGAAGCCAGTCTCGAATACAATGCAAAATACGGCAAAAGACCAGGTGCCTCGGTCTATGGCTTCCTGTCCAATCGTTTCGCCTCCTTTTTCTCCCGGATGATCCAGGCGTCCGAGAGCGAAGCGCCCTACGTGCTCGACGGCCTCCTTCACAACGAGAGCTCGGTCGAAATCCATGAGCATGCAACCGATACCGCCGGCGCGACCGAAACGACATTCGCTATGTTCCACGGCTTCGGCTATAGGCTCATTCCCCGTATCCGCAATCTCGGCAATCGCAGGCTCTTCGTCATCGATCCCGACCCGGCGTACGAGCCGCTCGGGGCGCTGATCGCGGGAACCGTCAACATGGATGTCATCGAGCAGCACTGGGATGAGGTCTTGCGGCTGAAGGCATCGATCGGCGCCGGCCTGGTGCCGCCGTCCGTCATCCTCAAGAAGCTTGCCGCATCGCCTCGGCAAAACCGGCTCAATCAGGCGCTGCGTGAAATGGGCCGGATTGAACGCTCGATCTTCATCTGCGACTGGTTGCTCGACACCAAGCTCCGGCGCAGATCGCATGCCATCCTCAACAAGGGTGAAAGCCGTCACGCCCTTGCCCGGGCGGTCTTCCTCCACCAGCTTGGCGAGCTGCGCAACCGCGTGGCGGAAACCATGGCCTATCGGGCGTCAGGTCTCAACCTCGTCGTCAACGCCATTATCCTGTGGAACACCGTCTATCTCAGCCGCGCTGTCGATTATGTCCGCACCCAGGGCATCGATATTCCCGCCGAGCTGCTCTCCCAGGTCGCACCGCTTCCCTGGGCTCATATCGCACTCACCGGCGACTATCTCTGGAACGAAATTGACCGACCCCTCGAACGCTTCAGGCCGATCCGCGCTAACCGTTTCAATCCAAACAACTTCGCTTTCCCTTAGCGGGTATTATTGCAGAAATGCCCACGGAGCCCCTGGCAGAGCGGATCAATTGATCACGAGCAAGGGGTATCGAAAGCGGGTAACCCAAGGCTACGGACGACAATGATCCAAATGGCTTGGCTGTGGCTACGACATCAGCCTAATTCCGCGTTGGCTCAGTGGTTCAACGAACGTGTTCGGCGCAATGGCGGTCGCTTGAAGAGGTCTACGATTGTAGCGCTCGCGCGCAAGCTACTCGTTGCACTCTGGAAGTATGTAACTGCGGGCATCATTATCGAAGGCGCCGTCCTGAAGAACAAGTAAACATCGGCTGCAGCTCAAACATCAACTTCTTCTAGAAATCTACCAGGACTCGATCTGTCTTGGCGGATTCAGGTCGGCGAACCGTACCCGCCTCTGGCGAAATGCCGTTTTTCGAGAGTGGTTTCGCCACCCTGAGCCCCGCCCGCGCGCAAGCGGGATATTGGTGCGGCCGCAATGAGCGGCGACCGAATGTGAGGTTGACCAGGCTCGGCAAACCAGCCGCGTCACGCAATCGGGCTCAGAACTTGAATGCCGTTTTGGAGAATTGCTCATGCTTTGCGATGAATGATCTTGACACGGCGCGCCCCCATGTGAGGCGGGTGTCGAGCCTGCCAGAACCTCAAGGAGAGCGATACGCCATGAACGAGACTACCAAGATTCTCCCGTTCCGTCAGCGGTCGGCGGTTGACGATCCACTGACAGAAATCCTGCGCAATGGAGCCCGTGATCTGCTCGCCAGGGCGGTCGAAATCGAACTGCAGGCGTTTCTGGAGACGACGGCGGAGCTGAAGCTGCCGGGTGGCCGCGCCCGTGTGGTCCGGCACGGCCATGGCCCTACGCGCAAGATTGCCACGGGGATCGGCGCAATCGAGGTCGCCCGGCCCAAGGTGAGAGACCGCGGCGCCAGCTCAGCCGATCGGATCCGCTTCAGCTCGGCGATCCTGCCGCTGTGGGCGCGGCGGACGAAGAGCCTGGATGCCCTGCTGCCGATCCTTTACCTGCGCGGCATCTCGACCGGCGACTTCCAGGAGGCGCTGTCGGCGCTGCTCGGCAAGGACGCGCCGAACCTGTCGCCGTCGGTGATTGCACGCCTGACGGCCGACTGGCAGGCCGAGTACGAGCGTTGGCAGCGACGTGACCTGTCGGCGCGGCGCTACGTCTATCTGTGGGCCGATGGGGTTTATTTGCAGGCCCGGATGGAGGATCACAGCGAATGTATCCTGGTGCTGGTCGGCGCGACGCCGGAGGGCCGCAAGGAATTGGTCGGCTTCCAGGTCGGCGCCCGCGAGAGCGCCCAGAGTTGGCGTGAGCTCTTGATCGATGTGAAGCAGCGCGGCCTGCGGATCGCTCCCCAAGTGGCGGTCGGTGACGGTGCGCTGGGGTTCTGGAAGGCCCTTGACGAGGTCTTCCCTGGCACGCGCCACCAGCACCGCCGGTGTCTGCGCGCTCACCGCCGTCGCATGCGCTGGGGCTGCAGTACCGAGCTCGCGCGGGCTTCGGCTTTTCTTTCTTAGTCCCGAGGCCACAGCGGCTGGAAATGCCCCGGCGTGTGCAAAATGTGCACCAGTCGACCTTCCTGACCCAGGACAGGATGCACGGTCCACCCGCCATTCGCATGTGCCTCGATGGCTTGAATGCGCAGGCCAAAACTGGTCGCCAGCACGACCCCGACACCAGCGCCGTAAAGGTCGATTTCGCCATGCGGATCGACCGTGCCGTCTTGAACCAGGCTATTCCGCAACAACTGAGCCTGTTGCTGAAGTTGCTGAGTCTGCGGCGTTTCGTCGTCCTGTCGCTCCGTGTTGCTGGCCAATTGAAGAACCGTTTCCAGCAGGCAATTCAGTCCTTGGCCACTGGCTTGTCCCACGTAGGCATTGAATCGCGCCAAAAATGCTTGGAGCGTGTCGCTCAACGGGCCGACAGACAAGGCAGGCAGCGATGCGCCCGCGAGTGCCTGTGAGGGCGCCTGGTGATGTGCCGCGGGCGGCACTCCGATGGCGGCGCTGTGCCGATCGGAGCCAGAAGTACTGGTGTGTTGCCAAGGATCGCTGACGATGTTTTCTTCGAAATGACGCCCCCAAAAGCCCGTGGGCATCTCTGATGGTCCCATGCTTTCGGCACCGCTGGTGCCACCCCAGTCCTGTGCGCCAATCGGTCGTGTGTCGCCGTGAGCAAAGTCCTGGGGAACATACTCTCCGATGTCCGGAAGGCCGTACAGTGCCTGCGAACCGCCTTGCCCGGAGGACGATGCACCGGCTGTGGACGATGCCGCGACCGCAGATGATGGAACAGTTCCGGGGCGCACCTGCACCGGTCCCTGGTGTTCAAACCCGGGTTCCGGAATCAGCATAACGTCACCGCCGAGCAAATTATTTAAGGTCGCGACCTCCCTTCTTCCTCTCCCTGCCCACTGCGCCGAATACGATCGATCAAGGATCCTCAGATGTGTCGGCCGACACGGCCCCGGCAGGAGTCCGCGTGCGTCGAGGGCGCGGATCAGCTCGGGGGGAGCCGGTTGGCTGCCGTGCTCCCAGCTCAAACCGACGATACTTCCAAAATCGGCCGCCGACAGGCGAGCGACGAAACTCGATGACGCTTCCGAAGTACCGGCAAATGAAGATCGTCCGATGGCTTGATCCCACAGCGGCGAAGCATCGCCGATGCCGCCCACAAACGGGGGAGGTACCTGCGACGCGCCGGGCTGCGGAGCGCTTTCGGCCGCCGCATCGTCTAGAAACGACATGATCAGTTCATGATCGCCCTCACGGAAGGCGAAGTCATCTAGCAAGCTGAAGTCAACTGGCGATGCCGCAGCCTCCGACGATGCGCCAGGCGCCGCCGAGCCGCCGTACGCCGAGGATGGCTCCCCACGTCCGGCAGGCGATAATGGCCGAAGCACAGCTGAGGCCGGGGTAACTTGAGCATCGTGACGCGGCTCATAGCTCGTGGACACATCCGGCGCGACAACCATGTACTGAGTGCCCGGCCCGGCGCTCGATTGCGCCTGCTTGCGGCACAATTCTCGAAGGTACCCCAACGCAGCCGGCAGCACGTGGTTCTTATAGTGTTCAGCATCCTGGGTCAGCGTATTGTCGTACAGGCGGCTAGCTATCGACCTCTTTTTTTGCGCCTGGAGCCAAATACTGAATCCGCAAAGAGCAGAAGCGTAGTTGCGGGCAGTGGCTGGTTGCACGGGCAAGCGTGCCATCCTAAAGCCGGAAATAAGCCTCTCATCCTCAGCACACATCGCTTTGATGGGGTGGCGGCCAGCGCGGCTGAGTTGCGCATCCCTTTCGAAGAGCTGGTGCTGTGGGGCAGAGTTCCTGCGGGCGATAGACCTCTCATTGAATCCGGCGGGAAGACGCACGCCGGCACTGACAGCTCGAAGGCGGTCCAACGTTAAATTTAGAAGTCGTCGGTCAGGTTTGCGAAGCCTGATCGCATAGGCCCGCAAATCGTCATCCAGCTGGCTCAACCGACCGGCCAGTGGCGGCCTTTCAGTCTTGCGAAGCCATTCGCTAAAGTTTCGCGCGAGGCGCCTCATCCATAGCACGTAATCTCTGTTGAAGCCGCCCTCGGCTTGATTCGCGAAGCGAGCAATTAGTGCCGCATCAACGTCGTGGGGGCCCGGTTCTGGCTGGACGGAAGAGCTACCGGATGAGCCGTGCTTTTGCTTTTTGCGCGGCGGACTGTCTGTCATCGTCGATCCCTCCTTCAGAACTCACCCAGCGCGCAATCAGTCAACCACCGTTTGCAGGCGTTTGGAGCAAATTCTGCGTCGGATTTTGAGCCAAGGGCCAATCGGTGGGCGACGCTGTCGTCCGCGACGCGAGGATAGCTGTGTTTCGGCGTGGGGTCTCAACCATGATCGGCGTGGGGGTCCCATCATTTCAATTCAATGAAATCAATGGCCTGAAGGGGTCCCGATGACGCCGATGGGGGTCATTTTTCGATCAGCATTCACACCCAGGTTGCCGCGCTCTTCCGACCCAGATTGGCGCGCGCAAGCGACACCAACGTTTGGCAATTTGCCGTCTTGCCAAGCGACGATGCATATTGGGCTGCGACACCGACCGAGCGTTCGCCCTTCTTCGGCACCGCGGTATCATCGATTCCCAGCAGTGCATCATCGCCGCCAACGAGGCGGTCGGCTCAAGGGGGCATCACCCCTCAGTCGTTCCTGTAATGCCGGCCGATCGACGACGAGGTTGTCGAGATGCCGCAGGGCTGGCCACTGGCTTTGGGCCAATCGCCCAACCAGCGCCCGCGTGCCGTCCACGACAAAGACGCCGCAATCAAATTCGTTCTCCTGCTGGGTCATGCGGACGGGCTCACGACGCGCACGCAGCCGTTGTGCGAGCATTTCTGCACGCCCGTCGTTTTGTCCCTGGTTAGAGTCATAGTGATAGGCAACTGGACTTGTCCGATCGCGACGATCAACGAACAGCAGCGACCAGTGGGTGCCGCGGAGAGCAGGATCCGAAGCACTGGCGTCGCTCACTGGCATGAACAGGAAGTCGGCTGTATCGTTACCACCGACATTTACAATGCGCTGGAAGGCGGCGAGCATCACGCTCGCCGACCCCAGCCGCAGATGATAGTGGGCGATGAGGGGATCGACGAGCCGCGTCCGGGCGGCGAGGTCCGGATTGTTCTGCTGCAAGTCCTGCCTCAGCAGTTCGTAGTCCCGGTGGATATGTTGGTCACCCAGCCACTCCCTAGCGCCGAGCACCCGCCCGCTGGGGTCGGAAGATGGGGTTTCCAACGCCCCGATCTGATCAGCGGAGGATGTACTCGGAAACGCCGGCGCAAAATGAGCATGATCTCGCAGTTGCTGCGGGGTGAATGGCATCGGATAACCAGCGCCGGGGAAGAGATCTGACAACGTAGCTCCTGAGGGCAGAGCTGCCGGCTCAGGGAAATTGCGGTCCGACTGCGCGGACGGCAATGGCCACGCGGAGCTCCAGCCGGCAGGTACCTGTGCCGCGATCTGGTTCGCCTCGCGCCAATGCTGCGACTGATCGCAACTTGCCACTTGCGGCTCGGCATAGTTTGGGAGCCAGCTTTCGCGGCGCTCCCATCCTCCGGGGGGCACGAGAGGCCCGATATCGGTGAGCGGCTGACGAGATGCTCGACCGGCCGAGGATCCGCTAGGATCGTGGACCGGCTGAATAATAACTTGTCTGCCTAGCGGATTGTTTACGGCCGGCTCCCACGCTCGGCTATCGAACGATGCCGTGTAAGGCTGAGTGTTAATAGACAAATTCGTCGGCCACTGCGACGGCCTCGGTAGGAGCCCTGCTCTGTCCAGTGCTTCGATCAGGACGCCGGGGGCCGGTTGCGGGCCATTGAATTGCGAGGGATCAAATTGCAGGGGAAGGAGATATCCGAAATCACGCGGCGACGGCCAAGCCGGTACGGCGGCTGCCGGAGCGGATGATTGTTGCGACAGGCTTAAGGAAGACGGCATGCCTTCCCAAAAGTTCGCGAGGTCCCAACTGTCGGCGGGCAGCTGGCCAGCTTGGTCCGCTTCCTGCCAGAGCTCCTCCGGATCGACAACTTGCAATGGCGAATGGGCTGCCTGTTCCCCCATCTGCCAGGAGCCGACTGCGCCCGAAACACCGTCCCCGAGGTTACTGTTGCCGGACGCACGCGTCATATCCAGGCCGATAGGCGGCGTAGTCTCTGTTCGCTGGTTGGAACGAGTTGCATCATCGATGATATGTCCGCGTTCTGCCGTGGAACTGTGATGTGGAGGCCCGCGATCAGCTAATGTGTTTGAGCCGCGATACTCACGAAGCGCTTGCAAGGCGGCTCTCAGCTCAGTTGACTTCTTAGCGTGAGCGATCAGGGATTCGTGATCGAGTGCAGTGATCGTTTGACCTGGCCCGAGAGATTTCGCCAAGTTGCGCAAAACTCGATAATACCGCCGGGCAGTGTCCCTGGTCCACTTTCGGCGCCTAGCAGCTGCTGCCTGGATGGCCCGGTCGATGAGAATCTCGTCTTCCACAGAGACAACTGGACCATATGGCGTGTCAGGCTCGCGATACCTCCGAAGGACCGTCAACCCGGGAACCACATACGGGTTATCCTGAAAAAACTCGTTTGCGTAGGCGACCAAGGAATTGTGATCGAGTGCATCAATAGTTTGCCCTCGCTTCCCGAGATGATTGCCCAATTGACGAAGAGCGTTAGCGTAAGTGCGTGCTGTTCCTTCTGTTAGACGCTTGCACGCAACATCGGCCTCGACAGCCAAGCGGATGAGGTTCCGGTCGTTATCGGACAGATGAGGATGGTTAGGGTTTGAACGCGGTGGCCCCCCTGCGACGGGAGCAGCCCCCACAGAGACATCAATTCGTCGACGTTTGTTATGTGGGGTGTCAGGCTCGCGATACCTCCGAAGGACCGTCAACGCGGAAGCAAAATGCCCGACATTCGAAAAGACATTTTTAGCGTGAGCGAGCAGGGAATCATGATCGAGTGCACCAATCGTTTGGCCCCGCTCCCCGAGGCGATTCCCCAATTTACGAAGAGCGTTAGCGTAAACGTATTTTGTTCCTTCTGTCAGCTTCCTGTGCCCAACCTTGGCCTCAAGAGCCGAGTTGATGAGGTTCTCGTCGTTATCGGACAGATGAGGATAGTTAGGGTTTGAGCGCGGTGGGCGGCCCCCTGCGATGGGAGCAGCACCGCCTTGGTGCTCCTCGGCCAAGTGCTGCTCAGAGTCCTCGTGCGCGACCTGGTCTACCGCTCCTGGCGCGGCCGGCTCTGCCTGTTGTTGCAACATGGCGTCGTACGCCTGCAGCCAACCTGGATCGAATGGATCGAAATTGTCTGGGTCCACGCCAATCTCCCGCGTCCGAAGCTAGATCGTCGCAAGTTCTCCACCTCAGCGCCAAAAACGGGAGGGGGTGATTGATCGGGATAGGGCGACAGTCCCGCACGATCGTGGGTAACAACTTTGATCCCTGGCGGCGCGTCAGCCAGCTGCGCTGGGGTGCCTCCAAACAGGCCCATATTCGCACAGACCGTAGAATTGCGGACCTACCAAAGCTGGGCGGCGGCGATCAGGGTGAGCACACTCCGTCTCGTCTTCTTCATCATCCGCTCCATCTAGCTGTTAGCTGCTCTATGTGATGGCCGGGGCCCCCTTTGATCATCTCCCAGTTACTATCCAGCATAGTACCCGCCAAATAGAAACGCCGCGCAAAATGCCGGGCGTTTCTATTGGCGGTTGGGCCCCAAAAAACGGGCCATCTCGCTTTGTCTTTAAATGGCCTTCCAGATGTGATCGAGGGAGCACGCTACCCCAATTCGCTCGGTGACGCGCGCAACAGTGCCTCCAGTTTACGCCCGCCTTGCTCGATCGCCTCAGACCAATGGCCGAACCGTTCCTGCGCGACGACTTCGAACGACGGGTACCACAGTGGCTTTCCGCCAGCCTGGGCCCAATACCAGGGATAACCGCATGGCACGAAAACCACGCCGGGAACTCCGAGTGCTCCGGCGATATGGACGGCGAAGCTGTCGGGCCCAACCACGGCGTCGAGATTGGCGATCGCTGCGATCAATTCCGCAGGGCGCTCGATATGCACACCGGCATCGATCGGGTGACGCCATCGCTTCATGTCGTGGCGTTGCGCTCCACTCATCAAACTGATCGGCGTGACGGAGTGTGGAATCACAGCGGCGACCTGTTCCATCGATAGGCCGAGAGCGCCGCTCTCCCATAAGATTCCTACCAACGGCCTTGCGAACACGGCCAAAGGAAGCCGTCAGGGCGATGTCTGCGGACGTCGCAGCGCTGCCAGCAGTGATTGACACGCCATTCTCGGCGGAGATCTCATAGATGCCTTTTGGCACCTTGTGCTGGACGTTGCCGTTCGTGACCTCCATCGTTTGGCCGCACCCGATTTTCAACAGTGCCGCGCCTTCGACATTTGTCTGGAAGTCCTTGGTGGTGAAGGCAAGTATGCCAGCGTTGTCGCTTTCATGCTCGCGGGTCACTGCCGGATCATCGTTGACCGTCGCCGCGAGACCAGTGACAAGTTCTGCCTCTTCGTCCGAATAAGAGCTGCGCGGCGGCAATCAGGGTGAGACTTCGCATTGCCTCGCCTTAATTGTTGCCGGATGCTGAGCCGTTGCCTCACGTAAATTGCTCCCTTGGATCGGGAACGAGCGGGGGCGAAGATGGGGTGGCTAAGCATGGCGACGCGGAAGGAGCTGACGGCGGCGGCAGGCGGGCGCTATCGGACGTCGGATCGCGCGAAGAAGGCGCGGATATTGGACGAGTTCGTCGACATCACCGGCTTCCATCGCAAGCATGCGATGCGGCTTCTTCGAGGTCAGGAAGACGCACGCCCAGGCCGGCGGGCGCGACGCCGGGTCTATAATGAGGCAGAACACAACGCGCTCGTGCTCCTTTGGGAGGCGTCAGACCGGATCTGCGGGAAGCGACTGAAGGCGTTAATGCCTGCGCTGATTGCGGCGATGGAACGGCACGGCCATCTCGGCCTTGCCCCCGAGATCCGCGACAAACTTTTGGCAATGAGCGCTGCGACGATCGACCGCGCATTGGCGCGGGTCCGAGAAGGATTAGGTCGCAAGCGCCGACGGCACGCGACGCACTCGTTGCGTCGCAGTATTCCAATTCGGACGTCGGCAGATTGGAATGATCCGGCGCCGGGGTTTGTCGAGGCTGACCTTGTAGCGCATAGCGGTTCATCGGCGCGCGGCAGCTTCATCCAGACCCTCGTGCTCACCGACATTGCTACCGGCTGGACGGAGTGCGCTCCTCTGATCGTGCGCGAACAAACGCTGTTGAGCACGGTGTTGACGGAATTGCGCAAACAATTGCCCTTTGCGCTGGTCGGCCTCGATACGGACAATGACACCGTGTTCATGAACGAGACGCTGAAAGCCTACTGCGATGCGGCCAACATCGTCTTCACGCGTTGCCGGCCCTACCGGAAGAACGACCAGGCGTTCGTCGAGCAGAAGAACGGCGCCGTCGTGCGCAGGATGGTCGGCTATCGTCGGTTCGAGGGCCTGGAAGCGGCCAAGCTGCTGGCTGAACTCTATCGATCGGCGCGACTGTTCGTGAACTTCTTCCAACCCTCGTTCAAATTGATAGCCAAGCAGCGCGACGGTGCTCGTGTGCGCAAGACATACAGCGCGCCGGCAACGCCACACCAGCGCTTGGCCGCCGACGCCCGCACGCCCGACGCGGTTCGCCACCATCTCCAAGAAATCTATGCCACTCTCGACCCGGTCGCGTTGTTGCGCGACATCCGCGGCGCGCAGGAACGCCTCGCGGCGCTCGCGGATACCCAGCCAATCGCCCATCCTGCTGCGGCATCGCAATCGATCGATCTCTTCCTGGCAAGCCTACGAACCGCCTGGAAGGACGGAGCTATGCGGCCGACGGATCGGCCAATCGTGAAACCGAAAAGAGGCCGGCGTCGTCCCGACCCGCTCATCGGGGCAACGCTAGATTTGCGAAAATGGTTTGAAGCCGAGCCCTGGCGGACTGGTAGCGAACTGCTCTCCCGGTTGCAGGTGGAATATCCTGGAGCCTATCCGAACAAGCTTCTTCGAACTCTTCAACGTCGGCTTAAATCCTGGCGCAGCGAGCAAGCGAACGCGTTATTGTTCGTTCCTGCGGAGAAAACGCTGCTGGGGCGCGAGGGCACAACAACCCAATGATGTGCCAGATGCCAGAGGAGGAGGCCGGGCGCTCCGAAACCCCGTATGCACACGAGGAGGGCCGCGTGATCGGCTCGTGCGCTCGTAAACGGTCCGCTCTATGATCGTCGCGCGTGAGGTTCAGGCCGCCCGCTGATCGGCAGTGGCCTGTTTTTTAGCTTCGAGCAGGCGCTTCCACTCCCAGGGCAGCAGTTCGTGCAGGTGCGAGGCGGGCAGATCAGCGATACGGGCCAGGACGTCGGCGAGCCATGCTTTGGGATCGACGTCGTTCAAACGGCAGGTAGTGATCATCGTCAGCATGACGGCGCAACGTTGAGCGCCGCGCTCGCTGCCTGCAAAGGTCCAGTTGCGCCTGCCCACAGCCACGCTGCGCAGCGCTCTTTCTGCGGCATTGTTCGTCAGGCAGATTCTACCGTCGTCGAGGAAGCGGGCGAAGTCGTCCCAGCGGCTGAGCAGTCGAGTAGCGGAGAAGAATTTCACCTCTCCGCCCTCACGAATCCGGACATGAAACTCGCGCTTCATCCGGCTTCTATCATCCAGCCGCGGGTCGAATGCCGGCCGTCCACAGGTACATCAGCTTCGGCTCTCGTTTTGCGAGACGTCCGAGCCAGTGTACTGCTGCGGTCTTTCGGCGTTTGAACCTCTTATATTTCCGCATCACCCATCGCGTGAGCGTCTCGTTGACATGGCGAAGGACGTTGACGCACTCCGTGCGGTAGTATCGCCCGTAGTAGTTCAGCCATCCCCTCGCCACAGGATCGATCAGCTTGGCAAGGTCTTTCAGCTCCTGGTTATTCCGTGTCGATGCTATCCGCCATTCGCGGATAGTCTGCCGGATTCCCTTGGCTGCCTTGCGGCTGATGGCCGGCACGAAGCTAACAAACTTCTTACCGCTCCTGTTGCGGGCTTTTCGCGGCCGGAAGGTATACCCGAGGAAATCGAACGTGATTTGCTCATATCCTCCGCTCCGATTGTTGTCCTTGCAGTAGACGATCCGGGTTTTCTCCGGGTGGAGTTCTAGACCGCATTCGGCAAGACGTTCTCGGATCGCTTCCAATACGGCTTTGGCCTCCTCCTCACTCCTGCAATGGACGATCGCATCATCGGCGAATCTTTCGAAACACAGATGTGAGAAGGTCCGCTGCATCCATGCATCGAAACAGTAATGCATGAAGAGATTGGAGAGCACGGGCGAGACAACGGAGCCCTGAGGGGTTCCCCGTGTTCGCTCGTCACGGGCTCCGTCTTTCCGTTCCACGGGAGCTTGCAGCCACCGCTTGACGTAGAGACGAGCCCAGCCCAATTCCACATGGTGGGCTACAGCTTTTTCCATCAGGTCCCATGGAATCGTATCGAAGAATGACTTGATGTCCAGGTCTATGACCCAATCGAATTTCCAGCAGCGCTCGCGCGCCTTCCCCACTGCGTCGAGCGCAGACCGTCGGGGTCGATAGCCGTAGGAGTCGGGGTGGAAGATTGGCTCCACTTCCTTTTCTATGACCATCTTTGCGACCGTCTGGGCAACGCGGTCTCCGACGGCGGGAATGCCGAGTTTCCTGACACTCTTGCCGTCAGATTTGGGGATTTCCACGAGACGAACGGGCGGTGGAAAATACGTCCCCGACGACATGCGATTCCAGACCTTGTAGAGATTCCTCTTCAGATCCTTTTCGAACGCCGCGATAGAGACGCCATCCACGCCCGCAGCTCCTTGGTTTGCTTTGACCTGTTGCCAGGCTTGCCAAACAAGGTGTTTGGAAATGTCATACGGCTTTGCCTCGGACATCAGCTCCTCCCCTTTTCGGGTTGGCTGTCGTCGTTGGCCAGATGATCGGGTCCCTTCGCTCTACCCGCATTACCGGGCTTCATCACTACTGCGAACCCGTCCGCCCCTGCGCCGTGCATCGGTACTCTCCCCTCAGCGGTGCTGCCGCCTTCAGGTTCTCCCTTGTCATCACGACGCAGGTTCCCACGTTCCACGCAAGAGCCTGCCATCAGGATCGCGCCGCCTTTACACCGGTTGCCACCTGGCCAAAATACAGGCCCTTGCCAGATTTGGTCCCAAGGGAACTACAAGCCCTTGGTTTCGACAACATCTGATCCAATTTTCGATGCTTCATCGGCGGTTCGTTTCCACTCGCCTTCCTGAGGCTTACCTGACGGGCATGTCGCCCGCTTTTTCCAACAACGCTCACCACCTCGGCCATTGTGCCGACGCAGCTTGTGGTGGTTTGGACCCTGATCCTGTAATCCGAGTCCGGAGGGCCAACCCCCATCTCTCGCGCAGCAAGGCTACTCGAAGTTTGGGTTACATTTTCATGTTCTCCCTCGTTCCTTCGCCTTCGTGGCGCACTGTAGTTCATTGGCTTCAGGACCTCGGAAGAACGCGAGAGGGTTTCGCCGCTCGCGCAGCAGCCAGGCGTGCAGTTCGTCGAACAACGGCTTGCTCTTTTCCTGGCGCACGGCACGCCGCTCGGCGGCTGTCTTGCCGTTGATCCCACGTTCGATCTCGAACAAGGCGTCGAGCCGTTTGACCGCCTCCAGCGCGATCGGGGAGATCGGCTTGCCCTTTCCGCCGTCCCGGGCATTCTTCTCGATGTCGGCTAGCTCGAAGAACCCCCTGCGGGCATGGGCCATGCAGAAGGCGGGCGTGAGCGGTCGGTCCTTCCGCCGTTCGTCGAACAACGGATTGAGACCGCTGTAACAGTCAGCCTGAAGGATGCCCTGGTACCCAACCAGGTGTTTCTGGGGATGTTCACCCCGTCGGTCGCTCGAGGCGTAATAGACTGCAGCTGGCGGAGCGGTGCCCGCGAAGGGCTTGTCATCCCGAACATAAACCCAGATACGTCCAGTTGTGCACTTGCCCTTCGCCAGGATGCGGATGGTGGTGTCGTCACCGTGAAGACGCTCGGCCGCGAAGACATGCTTCTCTATCAGCTCGGAGATCGGAGCCAGGGCGAAGGTTCCGTGGCCGACCTGGTCGGCCAGCGTGGTCACCGGCATGTCGATGCCCTCGCATTTGAACCGGGAGCTCTGGCGGTTGAGCGGGATGTGCATGCCGCACTTGTCGAACAGGATTGTCGCCAGCAGCTGCGGACCAATGAAGCCGCACGGCGTGGCATGGAACGGCGCCGGTGCCTGGCTGACCTGCCCGCAATCGCGGCAAGTGAACTTCTCGCGGACCGTCTCGATCAACTTGAACCGGCGCGGGATCTCCTCCAGCGTCCTGTTTGCATCCTCGCCCAGCTTCGACAGCCGCGACCCGCCGCAACAGTGGCAGGCCGTTGGAGGATCGATGACGATGCGCTCGCGCTCGATGTCGTCCGGCCAGGGCTTGCGCACCGGCCGCTTGCGCGTGAAGGCGCGTACGCTCTGCGTCTTCGCCGCTGCAGCGGCCGCGGCGAGCTCGTCCTCGGTCGCCGACATAACAACATCTTCAAGCTGCAGTTCCAGCTGGTCGATCAGTCGCGCCCCGCGCTCGGAGCGCTGCCCATAAAGCTCGCGTTTCAGCGTCTCGATGCGCAGCTCAAGATGTGCAATCAGCGCTTCGTTGCCGGACAGCTTTGCCAGCGCGTTGGCTGCTTCGGCCTGCGCACTCGCAGCCTTCGTCTCGGCTTGCTGACGCGCTTCTCGTTCGGCCCGAAGAGCCTCGCGCTCAACCCGCAACGCCGCCAGGGCGCTCGCAAGGTCAGAGGGAAGATCGTCCGTTTTCGATGTCACGAAGCCATCGAATCAGATCAGCACAAATATGCAATCGCAAAATGCTATCCGACACGCGTCGGGCGCCATGTTTCCTGCGGATGACGCCAATCTATTCCGGACAGAAGATAACTCAGCTGCGCCGGCGATATTGGAACAGCGCCTCCATCAACGGTAGGCCAGATGAACTTCCCACGTTCCAATCTTTTTGTAAAAAGGCATGCGCCCTGGCCATCGTGCCAGATGCACTTCAAAAGCGAACCACTGCGACCGCGGAAGACGAAGAGATTGCCCTCCATCGGGCTCATTCGGAGCACCTCCTGTACCCGCAACGCAAGAGACGGGAATCCACACCGCATGTCGGTATAGCCCGTCGCTAGCCACACACGCACGTTCTGGCCAGAGGGAAGCGATATCACCGCAGCGTCTCCAGACCACGCATGATCCGAATCAGCACGTCAACATCGACGCCCCTATCCACAATCACCCGACAACCGTTAGAAGCCACAATCTCCATACGACTGCCGGCCGCGCTCGTCATCGGCGTCGCGGGCGCCGCCGGAACCTCCGGCACGATCACCGCTGGCACAAATCCTTCAACCGAAGTCGAACCAAAACGCCCGGCCCGGGCTGCGTTACGCCAATCAGCCAACTGCGAGCGCGTGATCCCGTATTTGCGGGCCGTGGCCGACCCTAAACGGGGCAATGAATAGCTCTCGGCGACGATTTTCAGCTTGGCCTCGTCGCTGAACCGACGTCGACCGCCCCTATCAACGATCTCAAGCCGACTGACAGAATTGACTGTATGCACGTCCATACAGGCGATTTCTCACCTGTTCGCCAAAATTCACAACGCGCAATTCAGCGGTCATGGTCGTACGCGTACTAAACCCCGGCCATCTCCGCACCCGGCCTCCTCCTCAACCCTGGCCGGGAGCAAATTAAATGAGGCAACCGATCGCACTCGGGAGCATCGATATGTGAGGCAATACGCGTTCTCATCCTGTTTGTCGCGCTATAGATAACGAAGAAGACAAGGAAGAAGACGAGACGGAGTGTGCTCACCCTGATCGCCGCCGCCCAGCTTTGGTAGGTCCGCAATTCTACGGTCTGTGCGAATATGGGCCTGTCGGTGAATGGAGCCACCCCGGCGCAGCTGGCTGACGCGCTGCCAGGGATCAAAGTTGTTACCCACGATCGTGCGGGACTGTCGCCCTATCCCGATCAATTCACCCCCCCTCCCGCTTTTGGCGCTGAAGTGGAGAACTTGCGACGATCTAGCTTCGGACGCGGGAGATTGGCGTGGACCCAGACAATTTCGATCCATTCGATCCATTCGATCCAGGTTGGCTGCAGGCGTACGACGCCATGTTGCAACAACAGGCAGAGCCGGCCGCGCCAGGAGCGGTAGACCAGGTCGCACACGAGGACTCTGAGCAGCACTTGGCCGAGGAGCGCCAAGGCGGTGCTGCTCCCATCGCAGGGGGCCGCCCACCGCGCTCAAACCCTGACTATCCTCATCTGTCCGATAACGACCAGAACCTCATCAGCTCGGCTCTCGGGGCCGAGGTTGCGTGCGAGCGTCTGAAAGAAGGAACAAGATGCACTTACGGTCGCGCTCTTCGTCGATTGGGCGATCGTCTCGGGGCGCGAGGCCTAACCATTGATGCACTCGATCATGTTTCCTTGGTCGCTCTCGTCAAAGCTTTTTTTCCGAAAGACGGGAATGTGGTTTCCGCGCTGATGGTTCTTCGGTGGTATCGCGAGCCTGATACGCCATATGGTCTAGTTGTCTCTGTGGACGACGTGCGCCTCATCGACCGGGCCATCCAGGCAGCTGCTGGGGACCGAGGGTGGCTCAGCAAGACCGCCCGGCGGTATAATCGCGCTTTGCGTGACTTGGCGAATTCTCTCGGGCCAAGTCAAACGATTACTGCACTCGATCACGATTCGCTGGTCGACCACGCCGGTAGGGTATCACGGGGTGCCCACCACCTGAGGGACCTGAAAGCCGGCTTGCGAGCGCTTCGTGAGTATCGTGACTCAAACACATTAGCTGATCGCGGGCCTCCACATCACAGTTCCACGGCAGAACGCGGACATATCATCGATGATGCAGCTCGTTCCAACCAGCGAACAGAGACTACGCCGCCTATCGGCCTGATACGTGAGTCCGGCAACAGTAGCCTCGGGGACGGTGCTTCGGGCGCAGTCGGCTCCTGGCAGATGGGGGAACAGGCAGCCCATTCGCCATTGCAAGCTGTCGATCCGGGGGAACTCTGGCAGGAAGTGGACCAAGCTGGCCAGCTGCCCGCCGACGGTTGGGACCTCGCGAACTTTTGGGAAGGCATGCCGTCTTCCTTAAGCCTGTCGCAACAGTCATCCGCTCCGGCAGCCGCCCTACCGGCTCGGCCGCCGCCGTGGGATCAAGCCACCGGACGATCTTCATTTGCCGGTACTTCGGAAGCGTCATCGAGTTTCGTCGCTCGCCTGTCGGCGGCCGATTTTGGAAGTATCGTCGGTTTGAGCTGGGAGCACGGCAGCCAACCGGCTCCCCCCGAGCTGATCCGCGCCCTCGACGCACGCGGACTCCTGCCGGGGCCGTGTCGGCCGACACATCTGAGGATCCTTGATCGATCGTATTCGGCGCAGTGGGCAGGGAGAGGAAGAAGGGAGGTCGCGACCTTAAATAATTTGCTCGGCGGTGACGTTATGCTGATTCCGGAACCCGGGTTTGAACACCAGGGACCGGTGCAGGTGCGCCCCGGAACTGTTCCATCATCTGCGGTCGCGGCATCGTCCACAGCCGGTGCATCGTCCTCCGGGCAAGGCGGTTCGCAGGCACTGTACGGCCTTCCGGACATCGGAGAGTATGTTCCCCAGGACTTTGCTCACGGCGACACACGACCGATTGGCGCACAGGACTGGGGTGGCACCAGCGGTGCCGAAAGCATGGGACCATCAGAGATGCCCACGGGCTTTTGGGGGCGTCATTTCGAAGAAAACATCGTCAGCGATCCTTGGCAACACACCAGTACTTCTGGCTCCGATCGGCACAGCGCCGCCATCGGAGTGCCGCCCGCGGCACATCACCAGGCGCCCTCACAGGCACTCGCGGGCGCATCGCTGCCTGCCTTGTCTGTCGGCCCGTTGAGCGACACGCTCCAAGCATTTTTGGCGCGATTCAATGCCTACGTGGGACAAGCCAGTGGCCAAGGACTGAATTGCCTGCTGGAAACGGTTCTTCAATTGGCCAGCAACACGGAGCGACAGGACGACGAAACGCCGCAGACTCAGCAACTTCAGCAACAGGCTCAGTTGTTGCGGAATAGCCTGGTTCAAGACGGCACGGTCGATCCGCATGGCGAAATCGACCTTTACGGCGCTGGTGTCGGGGTCGTGCTGGCGACCAGTTTTGGCCTGCGCATTCAAGCCATCGAGGCACATGCGAATGGCGGGTGGACCGTGCATCCTGTCCTGGGTCAGGAAGGTCGACTGGTGCACATTTTGCACACGCCGGGGCATTTCCAGCCGCTGTGGCCTCGGCACTAAGAAAGAAAAGCCGAAGCCCGCGCGAGCTCGGTACTGCAGCCCCAGCGCATGCGACGGCGATGAGCGCGCAGACACCGGCGGTGCTTAAAGTCAGCAACGTGCTCGACAAGGTCGCCAAATCCGTGCAGGGCGCGATGAAGAACGATCTGCGCACCAGTCGGAGGCGATAACCGTCGTATTTCACTTCGTGGAGCCAATCGGGGCCGTCCGGAACAGGTGTGCCCTTGGTCGGCAGGCAAAACTCAAATGAACGCATCCGGGAAAAATAGGCATTCTCGGCTGAATTGGGAGTGGAACCTGCCGGGATGCCGCCTTAACCTTCGTTCATGTCGCGGTGCGGCGCTCAAGACTGAAGGACATGGGAGATGCGCTTGGGCTTGGCGGGTTGGGTATCACTATTAGTCGTCGTACTTCCATCCATTTGTTCTGAAGAAGCGATGGGAGGAGATCCGACGACTTTCGATTTCAACTATTTCGAGTCCTTGCCGCGAAAGGAGATTGTGAGCGCCGCGCAAACGTATCTGAACAGTCGCTTTCCTGCGGGTTCAGATCTTCAAGTTTTGCAGAAAGAGCTGGTTTCCGCTGGCGCGAGATGCGCGAGGGGAGTCGGGCGGCGCGGCGTGTACTACGAATGCGATTACGAAAGATGGGCTGGAGTGCCACTGGTCACAATTGAATGGAAGATAATATTGCGTCCAGATGCAGATGAGAAGAGGCTGCAAGAGATATCAGTAAACCGTGGACTGACGGGGCTTTAGAACGCGCTGTCCGCTTCCGTGACTTTCGGCGAAGTGGCAGCATCGCTCCAAGAAGTCGGCATTCGCTTCGGAGGAATGAAGTACCAAGGCCCGGCGAAGCAGGTAGCGGCTATGCTGCACAGCAGGAAACGGCTCATTTGTTTGATGCCGGTGCGACGTTAAACCTTTGCCGATGCTATGCGAGGTCCGGAGTTAAGCCAAGGCTCCGAAATTTCAGATGAATGTGTCCCTTAGCTGTGCGCTGGAGATGAATCAATTCGCCGCGCCTTGGCTCCGGGCGGCCTTGCGATTTATCATTTTCTCCGTAGCCTCAGCTACAGCAGTACAACGAACCCAAGAGGCCATCCATTGTGACAACTGGGCCGACACACCACTTGAACGATACGCTCCATGCCGAGGCGGAGCGTCTATTGACGGCCGCGAAAATTTGGAAGCTCGGGAACTTTGGATGGCTGAATGCATATGATGCCGATCCCGATCTCTTCGGACATGCGCAATGGCAAACAGACCCTCCAATCGACAATCCAATGATCTTCAATGCGCGCGGAACGCACAAAGCCGCGCAACCCGAGCCGCCGGAATGGCTGAAGACGATTGCTATCGCTGGCGCAGACTTTGAGGGATTGATGGAAGCCGCGCGAATGTCGATGGGGCTGTTATTACTGTCAATCGATGCAGCGAGGGGGAGGCATTTTGTCAACGACCCCTTTTTTGATCTTCACCGCATGAGCGCGCTGATTTATCTCGCGACCGCATCGGAGCGCCTACGCGAATTGTTCATTGCCGCCGCGTTCAGGCGGGGACAGGAGGACTATAATAGATCCAAGGGCACGGTTCACGGCGAGCCCCGCAGAAAGTTTTCATCACCCTTCATTGAGGCGGCCGACAAATTCACAAACAACGGATGTCTGTCGAAATTGATTGCTCTCGCTCCTGATATCGTCGAGATGCGCGACGAGAGGAATACTTTGGTCCATGAGATCGCTACTGAGATCGCGCAACGTGAGCGCCAATCTCATGCGGAACAAAGTGGACCACCTGCGCCGACTATCGAAAACTTCCAAAAGCTTCAATCTATCCAAGCTTCCTTTCGTGAGAGGTTCGCTAGAGAACGCGAAACCGTAATCAAAAATCTGTCCGATCGCTAAGAGCTGGCTCCGCAAATTCGGACAGTAGCTTGAGTGGATTTTCTGCCTGAGAGCGGCGAGGCTTCTTGCCGCGAATCAGGAGCGAAGATGACGAAGAGGAGTCGCCGGACGCATTCTCCGGCATTCAAGGCAAAGGTGGCTTTGGCGGCCGTGAAGGGGGAGAAGACGTTGGCCGAGCTGGCGCAATTGTTTGATGTCCATCCGAACCAGATCACGACCTGGAAGACCCAACTCCTGGAAGGCGCCGCCGGAGTGTTTGGGCAGGACAACGGACCGGCCGAGGCGCCGGTCGATTTGAAGGCGTTACATGCCAAGATCGGCGAGCTTGCGTTGGAGAACGATTTTTTGTCCGGCGCGCTCACCAAGGCGGGCCTGCTGAGCGCAAAGCGATGATCGACCGCGACCATGATCTGTCTGTCGTGCGCCAGGCGAAGGTCCTGAACCTTGCCCGCAGTACGGTTTACTATGAACCTCGGCCGGTTTCGGCCGAGGACCTTGTCTTGATGCGCCGGCTCGATGAGCTGCACCTCGATTATCCCTTCGCAGGGGCGCGCATGCTGCGATCGCTGTTGCAGCGTGAGGGCATGCAGATTGGCCGCCGCCACGTCGCGACGCTGATGAAGCGCATGGGGATCGAGGCGATCTATCGCCGTCCGAACACGAGCAAGCCCGCACCGGGCCACAAGATCTACCCGTACCTATTGCGCGGATTGAAGATCGAGCGGCCGAACCAGGTCTGGGCAATGGACATCAGCTACATTCCGATGCGACGTGGATTCGTCTACCTCGCGGCGGTCGTCGATGTGTTCAGCCGACGGGTGTTGGTCCATCGCGTATCGATCACGATGGAGACGATATTCTGCGTCGAAGCGCTCCAGGAGGCGTTGGCGAAGCACGGCAGGCCCGAGATCTTCAACACGGATCAGGGTAGCCAGTTCACCAGCCTCGACTTCACCGGCGTGCTGCTGGACGCGAACATCGCCATCAGCATGGACGGCAAGGGTGCCTGGCGCGACAACGTGTTCGTCGAGCGGCTGTGGCGCACTGTCAAATACGAGGAAGTCTATCTGCGTGCTTACGACAGCGTGCTCGAGGCGCGAGCATCGATTTCCAAATATCTGGCGTTCTACAACCGAGGACGTCCTCACTCGAGCCTTGACGAACGCACGCCCGACGAGGCTTACTTCGGCGCGCAAACGATGGTGACGGCCGCATGATCGTCGCCAACGATTTTGCTGCGGCTCTGGTCGGGCTTACGCCCTCCCGACGCCACAGCAAAATCGTAAAGCCCCGCCTTCAGCATAACCCGGCAGGAATCCACTTAATTTTCGCGGGGCGCTGTCCAAACAACCGGGGCCAGCTCTCTATTCTCTCTTGGTGCGTGTCAGCAACGAAATCTTCGAGTTCGAACATCACGTTCGCCGCCGACCATGAAACGTGCGCCGATCCGGGCCGGATTGCCGTGCTGGCGCGGTTTGCGGTGCGCTGGTGCGTTGAACCAGCAGGATCAACCGAGGTCGGTGGCGTAGCGCAAGACGAGGTTAAAGGTAATCGCGATGTGTAATCTCTATTCGATCACCACTAACCAGCCGCCATCCTCGCGCTCTTCCGCGTCGTCAACCGCTACGTCGGCAACTTACGCCGATGCCCGGCGTCTTCCCGGACCATCCCGCGCCCGTGATCCAACACAGAAGCCGGAAATGAAATGACGCTGATGCGGGGGGGCATGCCATCGCCGCCGCGCACAGGCGCCGCGCCGGTCACCAATATCCGCAACACTTCATCGCCGCACTGGCGCGGCTGGCTTAAGCCCGAAAACCGTCGTCTCGTGCCGTTCAACAGCTTCGCCGAATACGCGCCCGAGCCGAACCCGGCGACCAAAAAGAAGGACGTCGTCTGGTTTGCGCTGAATGACGACCGTCCGCTCACGGCGTTTGCGGGCATCTGGACTGAGTTCAAAGGCGAGCGTGGCACCAAGTCCAAGCCGATCCCTGCTCCGCACCTTGTCTATGGCTTCCTGACGACCGACGAGGAGCGGGACGTGTGGATGCGCGCGGCATGGGATGAGGACAAGGCATCGCAACGACCGTTGCCGGATGATGTGCTCAGGATTGTGATGCGCGGAGCGGATAAGGAAGATCGTACGGCGGCCTAATCGAAGGCAGCAGACGACGCCCAATACATATTACTTGTCTGCTCAGGGGAATATTGGGGCTCCGTGGGCATTTCTGCAATAATACCCGCTAAGTGTCCGACCGAAAAATAAGTTGAGTGATATCAGCGAGTTCTGATTCCATTGGTGTTGCGAAGCATCAAAGGGATCGAGAATGTGGACTGATATCACTCGGGCACAGTTTGCCCGAGAGGAGCTGCGTTTGCCAAGCGACTTGACGGATGCGGAATGGGTCGTGCTGGAGAGGTTGCTTCCTGTGCGGGCCAAGCGCGGGCGGCGCCCGAAATGGAGCTATCGGGACATCGTCGAGGCAGTGCTCTATCTGCTGCGCGGCGGGTTGCCGTGGCGCATGCTGCCGCCCACTCTGTTTCCACCAATGACCACGGTGCAGTACTATTTCTACCAATGGCGGGACAGCGGATTGTGGCAATCGATCAACCACGCACTCCTGATGCTGGCGCGCGAGGCGATCGGCCGGGAGGCCTCGCCGACGGCTGGTGTGATCGACAGCCAATCGGTCAAGACCACCGAAGGTGGCGGCCCTCGCGGCTACGACGCGGGGAAGAAGATCAAGGGTCGAAAGCGCCACATCGTCACCGACACCCAAGGGCTCCTGGTCGGCGCGATCGTTCACGCTGCCGACGTCCAGGATCGCGATGGCGCGCCAGATGTCCTGTGCAGCATTCGCTACCGCTTCCCCTGGCTGCGCCATATCTTCGCCGATGGCGGCTATGCCGGCGGAAAGCTCAAGGCGGTGCTGGGAAAGATCGGCCGGTGGACTGTCGAGATCATCAAGCGCTCCGATGCCGCACAGGGCTTCGAGGTGCTTCCGCGCCGCTGGGTGGTCGAACGAACCTTCGCCTGGCTCGGCCGCAACCGCAGATTGGCCAAGGACTTCGAGCGAACCATCGAAAGCGCAACTGCCTGGCTCTTCCTCGCCTCCGTCCAACTCATGACAAGGCGCATCGCAGCCATAAAAACAGCAATGCAATTTTGAGTCAGACTCTAAGGGAAAGCGAAGTTGTTTGGATTGAAACGGTTAGCGCGGATCGGCCTGAAGCGTTCGAGGGGTCGGTCAATTTCGTTCCAGAGATAGTCGCCGGTGAGTGCGATATGAGCCCAGGGAAGCGGTGCGACCTGGGAGAGCAGCTCGGCGGGAATATCGATGCCCTGGGTGCGGACATAATCGACAGCGCGGCTGAGATAGACGGTGTTCCACAGGATAATGGCGTTGACGACGAGGTTGAGACCTGACGCCCGATAGGCCATGGTTTCCGCCACGCGGTTGCGCAGCTCGCCAAGCTGGTGGAGGAAGACCGCCCGGGCAAGGGCGTGACGGCTTTCACCCTTGTTGAGGATGGCATGCGATCTGCGCCGGAGCTTGGTGTCGAGCAACCAGTCGCAGATGAAGATCGAGCGTTCAATCCGGCCCATTTCACGCAGCGCCTGATTGAGCCGGTTTTGCCGAGGCGATGCGGCAAGCTTCTTGAGGATGACGGACGGCGGCACCAGGCCGGCGCCGATCGATGCCTTCAGCCGCAAGACCTCATCCCAGTGCTGCTCGATGACATCCATGTTGACGGTTCCCGCGATCAGCGCCCCGAGCGGCTCGTACGCCGGGTCGGGATCGATGACGAAGAGCCTGCGATTGCCGAGATTGCGGATACGGGGAATGAGCCTATAGCCGAAGCCGTGGAACATAGCGAATGTCGTTTCGGTCGCGCCGGCGGTATCGGTTGCATGCTCATGGATTTCGACCGAGCTCTCGTTGTGAAGGAGGCCGTCGAGCACGTAGGGCGCTTCGCTCTCGGACGCCTGGATCATCCGGGAGAAAAAGGAGGCGAAACGATTGGACAGGAAGCCATAGACCGAGGCACCTGGTCTTTTGCCGTATTTTGCATTGTATTCGAGACTGGCTTCACCGCGCCCGCCTGCCGGAAAGAACTGCCCGTCCGAGGAGGAGATATGACCGTCGCCCCAGACCTCGGCGAACGGATGGGCTTGCTGCGCATCGACCAGCACGGCAGTCGCCGTGGCGTAGGTTTCTGATCGTAGATGCCGATCCACCATTAGCATCATCTGGTGGATTGTGACGCCGCGTGAGCTTTCCGCCATGCGTTCAGCACCGGCATTGGTGGCGTCGGCAAGGATAGCGGCCATCAGTGCTGCCTCATCGTTCGCCGTCTCGCCGGTGCGATAGTGTGTGAAGCTGTCAAGGAACCTGGTCCAGCTGTGGACCTCAGCAAGCAGGCTGGTGATCCTGATCCGGGGCACGAGGATATAAAGACGCCGGCTGAGCGCGACGATCCTGTCACGCTCCTCCTCGCGGATCGGGGAGACCGACAAACCCTTGTCGGAAATAGCCGCATCTGGAATGGCGTTGGCGGCCGCCGCCCTTGCCAGCTCTTTGAGTTTCGCGTCGAGTGTGGCGGTTCGTTCAGCTCGCCATTCGGCAAAGCTGTCAGGGATGGCAAGCCCGAGCCGCCCTTCGGCGCGCATCAGGGCGAAGATCGGTCGAGGCAGAAGATAATCCTCGAAACTGCGCCATGCTCGGCTGCCATCAACCCATATGTCGCCGGCCCGCAGGCGCTCCCGCAGGTGAACGAGCACCGCCACTTCCCAGGCCCGCAGGTCGATGGTGACACCGTCCGAGCGCACACGTCGCCGCCACTTGCGGGTCATGAACGCGAACGGCACCTGCGCGGGTAGTTTCCTGCCACTGTAGAGCGCACGCAGATGATCCACTGCCCTCAAAACCGGATCATCGGGACGAAACGACCGGAAAGAGAACGCGCCGAACATGAGCCTGCCCAGCTTTCGCAGCGATTTGTGCCGCTCTATGAGCTCATCGAATTCGTCGCTGCGATCGGGGCGCACAACGGACCTGGCTGCCGCCATGCTGGCGGTCAATCCGTCCCAGCCGAGTGAGACTGCAATTGCGGATGCGAGATCGGTGTTGCTCTCACGGGCGGCCAGAAGCGCCTCGCCGAGCTTGAGATGATCGAGCGCCACCCCATCAAGAATCTCGGCTTCTTTCAGCCGGCGTTCTGTGCGGCTCAGTTCAGCCTTGCGACGGGTGCTGCCGATCAGTTTGCAGAACATGTCGATCGCAAGGTCGGTGATTGCCGCCTGCCTCTCGATGACGAACGCCGTCAGCGTGGCGTAGCGGCGCTCGGATGTCAGGCGTCGTATCTCACGGGCATGCAGAATGCGGGCGTCCCGGGCGATGATGCCATAGCGGTTGGCATGGATCGTTTTACGCCGCTCATCGGAAATCGCCGCCGAACGCAGAACCTCAAGCCGGGCAATCAGGCCCTTGAGGTTTTTCAGTTTCGTCCCCTCCGGCGCTTCCGCAATCCAGCCGAGATGGTTCCGATCGCCGGACCGATCGATGAGAAGCTGATCAAGCGCCTCGATGGACGGTTGCTCCATGCCCCGGATCAAGCCGCGATAAGCCTGTCGTCGCGCTGCCGCCCGGCCCGCCATCGCCAGACGTATCAGCAGTTCCGGCACAGGAACGAGCAGCTTCCTGTCCTTCAGGGCTTCGATCACGGCCTTGGTGATCGGCTCGCCTTGTTCGGTCGCGGCGGCATCGCGTGCCGCCGCGGTGATCAGGGATCGATAATCGCTCGCCCGGACGGGCTGGAGATCCAGTGCGACGACAATCTCCCGCGTATGTTCTCGACGGGTTTCCTCCCGCTGGGCATAGAGTGCGAACACCGCAGCGTCGATGCCCAGCTGGTCGGCGACAACGGAGACGACCGCCTGAGGCGGAACTTCCCCAGCGCGGAGCGGACGACCGAGATCACGCACCAGGGCGAGTTGGATGGCAAAACCCAGACGATTATGCGATCGGCGATGCGCCCTGGCGAAAGCGATGTCCTCAGCGGACAGCGCATAGCGCGCAAGCGCCTCTTCATAAACGTCGGGTGGGTCGAACAGAACGGTACGCGACTGCGCGTCGAGGAAGGCCATCGGTCACACCCGCTCTCAAACTGGGGGAGCAGGCTCATCTTCTTTGCCCGGTCCGGTCCATCCGGTTCGCCGCAATGTGTCGATGAGCGTCGAGCGCGGCACCTTGAATGTCCGACACACCGACGCCTTGCTGGCGCCGGCTTCCAGCGCCGCCAGAATCTGCTCGACCTTTTCGGTGTCGATCGTCGGTGGCCTGCCGCCCTTGCGACCGCGCCGGCCTGCCGCCGCCAGACCAGCGTTGACCCGCTCCGTGATCAGCACTCTCTCGTATTCGGCAAGCGTGCCAAACAGGTTGAACAGGAATGCGCCGTGCGAATTCGTCGTGTCGATCGCTTCCGTCAACGAGCGGAAGGCGACCCCGCGTATCTTCAGATCCTCAACGATCCGGATCAGGTGGGAGAGTGACTGGCCCAGACGGTCGAGCTTCCAAACGACCAGCACGTCACCTTCGCACAATTCTGCAAGGCAAGCCTTCAGCCCCGGCCGATCGTCGCGCGCGCCCGAAGCGCGATCCTGATGCAGGTGACGCTGATCGACCCCGGCCGCGAGCAGGGCGTCGCGCTGCAAGGCAACCGACTGCCGCTCATCACTGCTCGATACCCGCATGTAACCAATCAACATGCACGACAAACCTCAAATTCCGAGTTGCCGCACAGTCTTACATTCCGACAGGGTTTGTCGCGTAAATAATTGCCCGGTCACCCCGTCGATTTCGACGCGCAAAAATCTCCTAGCGGGTATTATTGCAGAGATTCCCACGGAGCCCCAAGATCGCTCACTTCCTCAGTGATCAATCCGTCGCCGAAGCTCAGCTGCGCCCGCCGCATCTTAATCACAGCTCTTGCCCCCCGCGTGCTCGGCGCTTTGTCGCGGCTCTCTCCGGTCGCAGCAAATCGTGATTGAGCTCGCAGATCGTCTCGATCGCCTCCTTCAGCTTCTGATAATTGTCGAGCCAGCGGCGAACCTCGCCAACCCGTTCGCGGCGCACACTGATTTGCCGGCTTCGTCCACCGGCGTAGCTCACCGTCAGCACGAAGACCTGGTGCCCTTCGCCGCGCGCGCATTTCGGGCAATCTTTGGTATGTCGGACAGTACGCTCCAGCAGCGAGCCACGCAGAATCTCGCCGGTGACCGGCAATTTGCTGGCCAGCTTCTGGCGGGCCCGGAGAGCTTGCGCGCGTTTCATCCGCAAGAATGAATCAGCGGCAGCGACCAACGTCAACTGCAATTCCGTCCGACCTTGCAGTTTTCAGCCCACCGGCCGATTCTATTCAAAGGCTAACCAGACCAAATTTTGCGCCGGAGAGTAGCTAACCGGAAGGGCTCATAGCCGAAGGAGTCAGAGCGCGAACGTCAGGGCTTGGCGGCATCATCAAGTCCCAGGGTTGCTTTAATATCCGGTGGCGTTTGCGCCGACGGCTCACCTGTGGCGGGCTGCTGCTACGTTACGTTCATCGGCGAGGTCGGAAAGACGCGGACGATGATCTTCTGGCCGTTCCAAGACGGCACCGCCAGAATCGTCCTTCCCGTGAAGGGCCGCAAACCTTCATTCACCAGGGACCGAATACGTGCCGAGATGAAATCCGCGCTTGGGTGGGGTGATAGTCGAGTAAGGTATTAACGTAAAAAGTGCAGTCGGATTTTCCTTCCAAACCGCGATGTTATTGGCTCTGACGAACACCAGACCAAAACGAGTTTGAAATTCGCCGGGCGTCTCTGATTTTCCGATATCAGACCGTGATCTGCATGAAAACTGTAACCTCGCTCGCTTGGACCAAGGATAAAACAAAATTCTAATCTTCGGTATCAGGTGGGAAGCGATAGATTTCCTCGAAACTTTGATCGACGAGAAGCCCGACGTTCCATTGCGTGAAGTAGACGACGTCATGGGGTGACAATTCTTCAACCAGACCTGTTTCGACATTGAATGTTCGAGAGTGGTTGTTTTCATACCCTCTTATGAATCGTTTTTGACCCGCACAGATGAGAACCGAACCGGCTGAAGATCCAGCTTCGGCAACGCTCGTCAGCACCGGCCTCAAAACTGCACCCGGAAAGTGGATGAACGTCTGATTTAGCCCGCCGACCTGGAGCCAGCCGAGCCGTTTCTCTCGCGACGTTGATGTCGGGAGCGAAATAGCCGCTCTTTTGTTGTCAGCGACAGCAACGCAAATGCCGAAGGATCCGCCGCGCGATAGATCGAACATGAAGAAGCCCCCAAGCGGGATGCTATCAAAGTTTGTAGTCACTCCGTTGAAATCAACTTTCATTGGGAATTCCCTTTCGCTTCGCAGAATGTTGGACGGTTACTCCCCGATCTTGACAACAGATAAGCACCGCCCGCCGCAAGCGCAACCATTGCGAGAGAAAATGCCGTGACTAGCGGCCCGTCCTCTCGTCACGCGTCGCCGGACCCTCTCGATTGCCTCGCTAACCGGATCATGCATGATCATTCTCCACTGCCGGCGCGGAAGTTACCGCCCCCAATCCTGTCCACGCCAGGCAAGGCCTCCGACCCAACCATGGCCATTATGTTGTCAACCAGCCGCCTGTACGCACGCGCGTCAAGGTCACACTCACCCGGATTGGTCCAGTCTGTGAAGTTCTCCAAAGCGCATACGCGCGCCTGCAATGCGAGATCGGCGAGCAAGACCGCCGACGTTGCTGTGATCTCATCGACCGCCCAACGGCCTCCGCGTTGAGCACGGTCCATTCGGTCAGGTCAGCGAAGAAATTTCGCCGACACTCGACAATCAGCGCCTCATACTCGGCGCCCCCCGATTGCAACGTCAGTTGGCGCAGTGCATCAGCGACGGCGAGCCGTTGTTCGGCACTCAGCTTCGCGCCGGCGCCGAGCGCCTCGACGATTTGCTTCAGCTCGTCCGCGAAAGTGCTCACACCGACGATCCGCGATCCGGATCGAATTCCGCTTCGATCAGCTCGGGCAGGGCGGCGGCATCGTCGCGCAATTTGCGCGCCGCGCGCGAGCGCACACCGCGGAATTCGGCGCGCAGGACATGCAGGATGTCACGCTGTGGCAGCGCGAACCTCGCGGCGATCTCGGGCAACGCGCCGTCGACGATCGATACGGCGCGGCCGGCGATTTTTGCCAACTCGGCACGCGCCGTTTGGCTGTCAACGAACCGACCGGCACGCGCCGCTTCCTCCTCTGCGCGCCGCCGGTTCTCACGCTCCAGCGCCTCGAGGCGCCCGCGCTTGAACGCCTCCTTGAGCGCCGTCGAGGAGCTCGCCGGCGCGGCGACTGCCGCGGCTGGCGCGATTTGCTCGGCCGCCTGCGCCGCCGACGCGTCCAGCCTGGTCGCGAGGCCATTGCCGATACGCTGGACCAGATCGAACCGCTGCCGCAGTGCTCGTCGGCAACCGCTACGCGGATCTTGGCCCTCGGCCCTTGTCCGTCGAGCGCATCACCGTCGATCTTGCCATCGGAGATCCATTGCGAAATGCTGCCAAGCCGCAGTCTGCTGGCGATCCTCGATCCACAGCCAATCGCTTCGTGCGGGGGCGTGCGCGAAGGCGAGCAGCTGCGGCGTTATGTGGTACGGATACGGTTCAGCAACTGTTAACTATCCGCCGCAGCAAGCCGCCTTCTTGGAACTTCGGCATCGTGCTCGCATTGCGCCCCAACAACCCTAAGGGGACGACGCAGTGCAACATCCAATCCGAGACTTATGCCAGCCGAGCGCGCTCCTCGCGAGCCTCGCTTTCTGCGCCGCTTGGTTTGTGACAGCGAGGTTCAATGATGATCTCGCCAGGCTCGTCCTTGCAATGGCGGTTTCGAGCTGGGTAGCTATCGGTTCGGGCATTATTGGTTTTGTATTGCTGCAGGTTCAACAGCAGCAGTCGTGATAGCTTCCAGCGGCTACATTCGCCGTTCGCGCGCTGGCGAATGCGGGCGCGCACCGCAATGCGGTGCTTGCCGTCCGCCTCGCTGATGTAGGCCTTCCAGTGCGCAAAGCGCTGAACGTGTTCGACGTTTTAGCGTCGAAGGATGCGCCAGCAGTGTTTTTAAACCATCGGCCCTCGCCGTAGCAACCACTGTCAAACGCCATTCGGAGTTGCCCCTCATATTGCCTCAGATGAGAACATTACCGAAGCGAATTACCGTTTCTACCCGGATCCGGCTTGCCGCGCGCCCGAGCAAGCTGCTCGCGGAGCGCGCCTTCCATAGCGTTGTAGCGAGCGAGCGGGTTGCGGCGATTAGGCGACGGCTGAGGCTGAGGCTGAGGCTGTCAATCGGCCCTTTAATTGCGGGTTGTTGCAAGCTGCCATTCTTTCTCTTCAGTGGCAGGCCGGTAGCGATTGCTCCGTTGGAGCTGGGTCGGGTTCCGAGCCGATCATTAATCGGTCGGGGCACGGGCCTGCGCCAGAACCCGGCAGGCGCCGGCTCTCGATCACGCCTGCCGGCGATACCGTCCTCAAGCTTTCCACGAGATCGTCGATGTGGGTGTAGAGCGTGGCGAAAGGCGCCGATGAAATGCAAACGTTCGCTCGCAGCAACGAGTGCTGGCCGCTTAAACTCTAACCCCTGAGGAGCCAGCCCCTCCCTTCGCGGGCCGCCTAATTATCCTCAAATCATTTGACGACGGAGAACGGTTACGCCGCTTGTGCGGCGCCAGCAACCGGTCGGCTCTCTGCTGAGATGTTTCGTTGTCGTGCAACACCTCGAGGCTGCAGACGCGAGCGATCGCCACGGCGCGGCGCGAGATTCGCTGATGGTTCATGGATTTTGCTTTTAGCTCTGATGCCGGTAGCGGACTGGCTGCCGGGGTTCAGAAACCGTAATCGTGAACGGCCAATGTGCTTTTGGGGTGCCCCTTGGACATGGGCGCACCGCCCCCGCCGAACGGGGCTGTTACAACGCTGGCCCATTGATTGGCCACGGATACTATCTTGGGTTTCTGAGGCCCAAGCCTAAGGTGGCATACAACCTAGACGTTTGCAACAGCCATTTTCTACTCGAAGCGCGACGAAACCGCGCGCTCTCGTAAACGGTTGCAAGGCTGGACGCAGACGGAAGACACGTTGGTCGATGAGGAATGGTTGGTGATCCCTTGGGTTTTCGTGCCCAGGGCTGCGCTCGGTCTTACAAACCCGAATTGCTCAAGCTCCTCCCGAAAGCGCGGACAACGAACCTGCAAACCGTGCTGCCGTGGCTCTACTGCACTTACGATGAAAAGCCCGACACGGACATAGACGCAAAAGACGGTGAACATGGTCCGTCCAAAGACGTGCCGGACTCCTAATTCGCTACGTCATCTCTGAAAAGAACGCAGCCTGTTCGTCTTGGCAATTTTTGCCAGAGACCTATCACCGACGGGCGCGCTCAGACCCGCAGGTTTTCAGCGCTGCCCTTGCCACGCTTGGGGTCGACTTTGACTTCGTAAGAAATCTTTTGGCCTTCTGCCAAACCAGAGAGTGCAGCGCGTTCTACGGCGCTAATGTGGACAAAAATGTCGTTTCCGCCGTCGTCTGGAGCGATAAATCCGTACCCCTTTTGATCATTGAACCACTTCACAGTGCCTGTTGCCATACGATCATTTCCTTTGCCGCCGCGGCAGTCCGAGCGCGGGTGGGTAATGGTGCCGAGAAACAGAGCAACCCGCGTGCCGGACCGAAAATTCTGATCCCACAGTGATGGTGAGCATCGGGGCGACGTCAATGGACGCAAAGCTGACAACCGTGTGCGACTGCTAACATTTTCAGGCTAGCTCAATCAGTTTCAATACTCGAAGGCATCACACGGCGAGATCCGTACCGCTCGATGTCGCCACCTCCCTGCAAGGCAATTACAGCCAGCTGCCGACGCTCCCGCCGGCGCCGGCACTACTTCTAGTGCTCCTTACGGGCTACCCGCCGATCCACTGGCCGACGCATGGCGGGCTTGGACCGGTGATTCTGCCCAACGTCGATCTGCGCATGACCCTGATCCCGAACTGGCAATCGGGAATCGCCTCCTACCGCTATCGCAGCGGCCACGGCGATTGGCAGGAGATCGAGGCCGCGCCGGTCAAGCTGGTGTCTCCAGCCATCGCATGAACGGATCTAGGCCGGGCCGGCAAGGCCCTATCGAGATCGTGCTGATCGTTTCAGACACGGCGAATAGTGGTCTTCGTGGAAGGCCCGAGCTCCCTGATCACGCTGCTGTTGCCAAGGAGACAAGGCGAGTCGACGGCGGTAGAAGAATTTGCCTCAGTTCTCGTCGAGGACGAGGTCCGTCAGTCTCGGCTCATACGCCACCAGATTTGCGGGGTTGCCTGCCAAGTGGCAGCATTACCGCAACCGCAAGAGGACGCAGATGTCATATCCAGACGTTGCCTGTCAATCGGCAGGTCGCTCATCCGTCTGGCTCGGAGCTGATCCGCTCGTACCACTTCGCATTCGCAAGCTCTGTCTATATTCGATAGCCTCAGCTACTTCGCGAAACTCCAACAATTGCCCGGTTAACTGACCGAGTTGGGTCTTCACCTCTGAGGGCGTCGCCCGAAAGAACTCTCGCCTTCGGTTCACCTCGTTCACGCGGCAGTCCGACAGCCGATCATGCATCAAAGTTTCGATTCCTATAGCATCATCAGAGAAGAAGAGTGCATGAACATCAAAATTGAACGGCACCGATGCGTCGCTTAGTTCCCGAATGCGCTCCATTGGATCGAGCCGTCTCGTCATTCCAATCTTTACCATCCTCTCGCCGAATGACCCAATGTTGGAGATCACGTATACATAGCCCGCGCGCGTATTGGCTGCGCGAGCTTCTACGCTCTCGATTGCCTTATTCACGTCGGCGATTTGCTCCCGAAGCCGCTCCATGCCGTGCTGGTCGCCATTTATGGTGACTGCTTCCAGCGCATTCTGGTAGTGCTGCTTCTCCTTAGCCAGTTTTGCGCGCTCGCGCTCGATCTCTTGCTGAGCTCTCCGCTCATCTCGCATCCGCTCGCGTTCCTGCCGTTCATCCTCTTTTTCTTCAGCTTGCTTCTGGAGAAAATCGGCAGTGAGTTCGAGTTCGTCGATTCGCAGTTGAACGTACGCGGGCGAGATGCTCACCTGCAACGTGCCACCCAGCTTTCTCACGGTCTCCTCCACCTTCTTCAACCGCTCGATTGCACTTTGCAGCTTGTATGGTTTCAGGCCCCGCACAAGGTTGTCAGCTTCGGCGTTGAAGGCGCGCAACATGAGCTTGGAAACTTCTCGCGTCATCTTGCGGCCTTCAGCTTCGGAGCCGCCGACCGTCCAGCTAGTGGCAGCGAGTACCGCGCTGCCATCCTTTTTTGCCGTTGCCTTGGTGGCATCTTGGAGCCGATCCAACGCTTTCTTGTAAGCCAGCGTATCTGTGAGAGGGTGCCGATAATCATAGATTCCAATTTCTTGAAGCAGGGCAGTCTCCCTCGTTTCGACGATAGTTTGGCGAGCTTCTTCGACCTCTTTCCGCAAGGCGGCTTGTTCAGCAGCAATGTCTGCGCGAGTCTGTGCAAGCTGTTTGTTCAGTGCATCCACCTGCACCTGTAATTCCCGTCGCCGCGCGTCGATGTCGAGGAGCGGAGCGGCTCCGATTGACTCAAGCTGCCGCCTCCCGAGATCGCGTTCCGCTCGAACTTGCTCTATCTGGGTCCTCAGTTGTTCGACAGTCGCGCCGAGGTCAGCGTTTTTCGACAGAATTTCCTCCCGCTCCCGCTCGGCTGATAGAAGGTGTGAGTTGAGCTGATCCACCTCCGCCAGCAGTTTGCGGGCAAAGGCGCGAGCACCGAACATTGGCACGGTCCGGATTGGCTTGTACGCAACTTCCTGCATCGAAATACCCAAAGAATCAAAACCTGGCCGCACCAATGCGACCTCAGGTTGATCGATAATTCCAGAGCAACATTCCGCTTTCAAGCAGAGTTGTGTGTTTGCGACTTGCTACCTTGGGCGTAGCGGAGAAGCCGCCTGAGAGGCCCGAAACGCTCCCACGTGCTGATCATTTTGCCGACTCTTAGCTGGCGCAGATCGGGGTGGCGTACTGTGAAAGTAGAAACCAAGCAGTGGTGGAAAGGAGGGCCGCCGAGCACATCCTATGTGTGCGCTGCGAACATCTCGCGGCCCTACAGCCGCCCGTAATTCTACGGGCGTTGCACATCGGGGATGTTTGGCATCTACTTCAAATTGAATTTGACGCGCTCTTATTTCCAGACGAGGCCCCATGAACGTCAAAGCCATGATGGCGACGATCCTGCAGAACCAAATGGCGTTACGCGGCGTGAATTCACTAAAGCCAGCTGACTACGAAGAGATCGTGGACCTGCTGATCGAGCAGCTCAGAGTATTGGAGCTTAGCTTGGCCGCGCGAGAAACAGCGAATAAGCAAAAGCCATAGAAGCAGCTGCGACGCTGAACGCCGACTAACGGGGGGGCTTGCTCAATAATGCAAGACCACCGATTTCTAGGGTTCGATCAAGCCCGGAGCTTGCCGGAATTGGTTCGCGGGTTGTTAAACGGCGATCGGCAAGCTTGCGACCACTCAGTGGATCGCTGCCTTATCTGTGAATCGGCGCAGGGGTCAGGCTGTTGCCAGTATCGGCGGCAACGCTCTGAGGGCAATTGAGAAACGCCAGTTGAGATGGGGTCACCATCGCCGCCGACTGGGACGCCATCCCGGCGCAGATTCCTTATTCGCCACAAGGAATTGCTGGCGTTAGAGCATCCGCCGATCATGTTGCAGCGTATCCGGCAGCAATGAAGTAGTTGCAGCATTCGGTAGGCGTGAAGCGGTCGATACTGCTTCCGATAGTGCTCCAGAGACCGTCGAGGGTGCGTTGTGCTGCTTTACGCAGGAGTGCCTTGAGCTTGGCGAAGGCGTTCTCGATCGGATTGAAGTCGGGGCTGTAGGGTGGCAAGTACAACAAGCTTGCGCCTGCAGCTTCGATCATCTGGCGGACCTTTGGTCCCTTGTGGCTGGACAGGTTGTCCATGACGACGATGGCGCCCGGGCTGAGCTCGGGGATCAGAACCTTCTCGACGTAGACTTCGAAGGCGTCGCGGTTGATCGGCCCATCGAGAACCCAGGGAGCGATGATGCCGGCTGAGGTGATCCCAGCGACAAAGGTCGTCGTCTTCCAATGGCCATGAGGAATGCCGACCTTCAAACGCTCACTGCGCGGACAGCGGCCATAGCGACGAGCCATGTTGGTCGAAGCCCAAGTCTCATCGATGAAGACAAGGCGTCCCGGATCAAGCGCGGGCTGGCCGTCGACCCAGTCCTGCCGCCGTTTTACGACGTCCGGCCGGTCCTGCTCGCTGGCGTGCGCGGTCTTTTTTTACGCGTGATGCCGTGCCGGACCAGGAACCGGCGGATCGTGCCTTCGCCGAACACCCGCCCTTTTTGGGCCAGGCTCCGGCGCAACTCCTCGATCGTGGCATCCGGCGTTTCCTTCAGCATCGCAAGGATCGTCTCCTTATGCGCCTCGATGCGGCCGGACCGACGGTCTCCGCCAAGGGCCTTCGGGCGCGCGTCGCCCTGTTGACGTTCCCGTGTTCGCCACCGGCTCACACTTGCCCGCACTCACCCCAAACCGCTCGCCTGCCTCTCGGTGCGATGCGCCCGCCGTCACGGCGGCCAGAACTCGAACGCGAAGATCCAGCGAAAGAGCCTTTGACATGCCTGCCGGCCTCCGCCTCCGGCAGACAGTTTGAATCAGCTCGCGGCTGATTTGGGAATCTGGAGGGTTCTGTGAGGTCGCGCTCACGCGAGGGCGCGGCAGGCGCCTATGACGCGACCTCATTGAAGCGGGATTGAACGAAGGTGCGGGAGGCTGGGCACGGTGGTGAGGCTATGGGGGTTGTTCGAGATCGCAAGTAGCTATCGGCAGACTGTGTATCTGAAGCGGCGACGTTTTGGTTGCGCGTCGGCGGCAATTTGAGGCCGGGAGCGTTTTGCAGGCGGTCGCGATCGATGGCCCACTGCATTGAATGGTTGTCGTCGCGCGGTGTGGTCGCACGGATTCGACAGCGTCCGCGATGATCGAGACGCTGGGAGCGAAATGACGAATGACGATCTTCGTGCGCGGCATGAGTTGGCTCACGATGTGTCGCATCGGAACGGTGGGGTTGGAGGGCTGGAGCGGCTGCAGCTGTATCGAAAGCGCTCGATGATGCGCATGACGCCACCACAATCAGGACAGGCGGGAACCTTGGCCGACGTCAGAGCGTCCGAATCCACAGGCGACGGCTCGCCATCGTTTGGCGCTGTCCGCTCACGATCGAGAAGTTTGCGGCAAAGGGCGAGTTTGGCAGCGCGATGGCCGTTGGCCATGAAGCCGAAATGGCGGATGCGATGGAAGCCATCGGGCAGCGTGTGAAGAAGGAAGCGGCGGATGAACTCGTCGGGCTTGAGCTTCATGATCTTTGTCGCGCCGTTCTGGCGGTAGTCCTTCCAGGTAAAGGCGACGTGATCCTCGTCGAGGGCGATCGGAGCTGGCAGTGTGAAGACGACGTGGAAATAGGGAACCGGCAGCAGGTCGGCTTCTCGCGCGGCGAGCCACGCGGCCCGGGCTGGCCCCTGACACTTCGGACAGTGCCGGTTGCGGCAGCTAATGGGCGTCGCCCATTACCTGTCTTATGGGCAAAGCCGGGAATGGGGAGCTGGCGGCAATTTGATCGCGCTCCTGCACCAATCACCGCCAACCCCGCTCTCCATTACGAGGTACGCCTGAGGAGTTCGATCAGCTGGTCGGTGGGCTGGAAGACGCCGCGCCGCAGGTGGGGCGGCACGATCGCCTCCATCGCATCGAGCTTCTCGGTCGGATCGCCGCGCGTGTAGACCTCGGTGGTCGTCAGCGTAGCGTGGCCCAGCCACAGCGACACCTTCCGGATGTCCCCGGTCGCTTGCAGAACGACCATCGCGCAGGTGTGCCTGAGCACGTGGGGCGAGACGCGTTTCCTGGCGAGACCGGGCTGCTTGCGAGCCGCAGTCGCGACGTGCTGCCTGAGCAGATAGGCAAAGCCCCATCGGCTCAGCGGCTCACCGCGGGCGTTGACGAACACCTCGGGTGTCGCGACCTGCCCGCGGATGGCCAGCCAGGCACGCAGTGCAGCGGCCGCCGGCTTCCACAACGGCAGCGTCCGCTCCCGGCGTCCCTTGCCGAGCACGCGGATGCTCATCGAAGGCAGGTCGATGTCACCGACCTTGAGGCCCGTCAGCTCGGAGACGCGCAGCCCTGCGCAGACGGCCACGTGCAGCATTGCGCGATCGCGGATGCCATCGCGTGTCGCCGGATCGGGAGCGTCGAGCACGGCTTGGAGCTCTTCGCGCAGAAGGTAGGGCACCAGGCGCGTGTCAGTTTTCTTGAACGGGATCGCCAGTACACGGCGGATCTGCTCGAGCGCTGCCGGCTGCCGGTACTCGAGGAAGCGAAAGAACGACTTGATCGCCGCCAGGCGAACGTTGCGCGTTACGGCCGCGTTTTTGCGCTCGTCCTCAAGATGCTCGAGGAAGGCGCTGACGAGCCCGGCATCGATCTGCTCGAGCATCAGCGCCGATGGTTTGACCTTGAGCCGGTCGGCGGCGAACACGAACAGCAGCTGGAAGCTCGAGGCATAGGAGTCCCTCGTGTGCCGGCTGGCGCCCCGCTGGCAAGCGAGTGTGTCGCGCAGGAACGTCTCGATGAGGGGAGCGATCGGCGTCATGATGACCTCCCTTCGGACATAAACGCTTCGCCGGCCGTGGCGACATCGCGCAAGAGGTCGGGCGTGGCCTCGAGGTACCAGTAGGTCGCGTAGATGTTGATGTGACCCATGTAGGTCGCGAGTGCCGCCATGTGTGCCCCGCACCGGCCTCGGCCGGTAGGGCTGCCTTGCAGCGCGCGCACCGCAAACGTGTGCCGCAGATCGTGCAGGCGAGGACGGCGAGCCGACGTCGATCTGATGACAGCCTTGTCGACCAGCCTGTCGAAGGTCTCCTTGACGGCAATGTAGCGTAGCGGCCGATTGCGCTTGTCGATGAACACCGGATCATTGTCTGAGCCGCGCCCGCGACGTGCCAGGTATCGCTGCAAGCCGGCGGCCGCCGTGTCGTGCAGCGGCACCAGTCGCGTCTTGCGGAACTTGGTCTCGCGGATCAGCAGACCGTCGCGGGTCACGTCCGCGATCGTCAGCTTCAGGGCTTCGGAGATCCTGAGCCCGGTGGATGAGAGCAGCGCGATCAAGGTCGCTTGCGTGTGCGGGCGCAAGCCGCGCATTGGCCGAAGCCGCAGCGCAGCTTCGACCAGCCGACTGATCTCGTCGGTCGTGTAGATGTGCGGCGTGCGACGCTTCTTACGGGCGCCGAAGTGATTTGCCGGCGGCAGCTCGTGCCCGACGTCCTCCACCCGGACATGGCGTACGAAGCGACAGACGGCTCTTAGCCGTGCATCGCGTTGCGCGACGGATGGTCCGAGCGCGGCCCAGTCGATCGCTGTTTTTGTCTTGACGTACGTTTGTCCGCGCTCGGCCGCGAAGGCGGCAAAGCTCTTCAGCAGGTACTCCGCGGTCGACATCGCGAAGCCCGTGGTGCGGCGGAGCGCGAGATAGGTCTCGATGGCGTCGAGCATCAGAGCGCCTCCGGCCAGGGCTGAGCAACCTGCTTCAGCAGCGCGACGTCGGCCTTTGCGTAATAGGCCGTCGTGTCGATGCCGCGATGCCGAAGGACGAGGCCGATCTTGTCGAGCGGCACGCCGTGGCGCAGCATCTCGGTCGCCGCGGTGTGCCGCAGAGCGTGGGCCCCTTTGACCGGCGGCACGATGTCGGCCCGCTTCATGATGCGCTTCACCACCGACGAGATGCCGTCGCCTCGTCGGAATGGCCGGCACGGCGCGATCGTGCGCAGGAACAAGACATCGTTCCGGCGGGTAGACGGCCGGCATTCGAGGTAGGCGGCGATCGCATCCCCGACGTCTTGCGGTAGCGGCAGCCGGACCTCGTAGCGCGACTTGCCGCAGACCCGCAGCGATCCCGTTTGCCACTCGATATCGGTGAGACGCAGTTGCGCCACGTCACCGGCCCGCAGGCCGAGGCGCACCAACAAAAGTACGATCGCACGATCACGCCGGCGCGCACCGGCATCGCCGTCACAGGCAGCGATCAGCCGGTCGACCTGCTCGGTCGATAGATACCGGGGCATGTCGGCAAGCTGCCAATGAGCGTAGGCCGGAACGGCGCCGTCGAGACCTGCCTGACAACGGCCTGCGACTTCGAGATACCGCAGGAAAGCCCGCAGGCTCGTCGTCATCTTCTCGATCGTGCCACTCCCGCTATTGCTCGCCCGCTCCAGGAAGTAACTGCGGACATCGTTCGGCCTCCAGCCGGCCGGGTCAGATCGAAGCTCCATCATCAGGCCCGCGGCGTCGCGGGCGTAGAGCCTGACGGTGGCATCGGATGCGCTGCGATGCTTGCGCAGCCACGTCTTGAAGTCCGCGACCAGCAGCTGCGGCTCGGCGGGTGCTGCGCCCACGGCCGCGGACCGGCAAAGGCCGAGCTCGACGAGGTGCCGACGAAAGAGCCTGGCACCGTAGATGGTGTGGTGGTTGCGCCGGCCGCCTTTGGCGCGTGGACACCGGCAAGTGCGCAGGTGCTCGCCGAACGCGGCGAGATCAACGTCCGTCAGGCCCGCGCCTTGCTCGGCCATGACATGGCCGATGTGAGCCGCCGCTCGCAAATAGCGTACCGCTGTCTCGGGGCCATAGCCCTGCTGCTCCAGCGCCGCTGCAAACCCGTCAAGGTAAGGCCCGCTCGGCCCACTGCGCAGATGCCCCAGCATCTTCGCTGCCGAGAAGTACGTCTCCAACATGTCCGTCTCCGTATGTGACCGGCCATCAGTGGCCGACCCAACGGGACCGCACGGGCGACTTGTAATGGAGAGCTCGAGAGCGGCAATACACAGGAAAATACGGTGATCGCGATTGCCAGCTCCCCATTACCGGCTTTGCCCATAAGGCAAGAATTATAGGCGACGCGTGTCGTGCCGCAGTCGTCGCAAGCCTCCATGTGGCCACCGAGCGCATCGGTCCGGCACGCCACGATCGCGCTCATCACGCGCCGCTCGACCCGACCGAGATGACCGGCATGTACACGGCGATAGGTGTCGCCATGCCGGCGCAGAATATCGGCAATCTCGATGGCGGGCCTGTTGGAGCGGCTATCGGGGCGGATCATCACCCGCATCCCGCCGCGGATCATCTAGGTGGCGTCACCTCCAGCGACAGGCGATCGAGCGGGCTCTGTGTCGCCCGGATCGTATCGGTGGCGACCTGCGTGTAGCGCGCTGTCGACGACAAATTATTGTGCCCGAGCAAGACCTGAATGATCCGGATATCGGTTCCGTTCTCGAGAAGATGCGTCGCGAAGCTGTGGCGCAGCGTGTGCAGCGTGACGCGCTTAGTCAGGCCCGCAGCCTTCACCGCCGACCGACAGGCGGCGTGCAACACGGTCTGATCGATCGGATGATCTTGGTCACGACCGGGGAACAGATAAAGCCGCGGCCGGGCAAGCCGCCAGTAGGTGCGCAGGATGCCCAGCAGCTGGGGCGACAGCATCACGTTGCGATCCTTCGCCCCCTTGCCGTGGCGCACCTGGATGACGCCGCGGGCGCTGTCGATGTCTTCGATCCGCAGTCCCGCGACTTCGGAGGCCCTGAGTCCGGCCGCATAGGCCGTGGTGAGCGCGGCGCGGCTCTTCAGGCTGGACACGGCCTCGAGGAACTGAACCACTTCGTCGGCGCTGAGCACGACCGGCAGCTTGCGCGGTTCTCGCGCATAGGGAATGCGCTCCGGGATCAGCGCCTCGCCGAGCGTGACGCCGTAGAAAAACCGTAGCGCACAGACGATCTGGTTCAGCGCCGGCCATGAGATGCCGGTCGAGACCAGATGCACCTGGAAGGCGCGGACGTCTTCCAGCTCTAACCGGTCGGGCGATCGGCCAAAATAGCGGCTGAACTTCGAAACCGCGCTGATGTAGGATCGTTGCGTCGCTGGCGACAGATTGCGGACGGTCATGTCTTCGATCATGCGGCGGCGAAGAGGGCTCAAATCGGCCATCTCGATACTCCTGTCTGAGGGGGGTGGCTCCAACACCCACATCCTCTCAGCCAGGAGGCGATCTACGCCACCTTGCCCCTCACGCCGCGGCAGCGGCTTCGTTGTGTGCCGGGCATGTTCAGTAGCTCGGAGGTGAAAGTCCTCCACCAACCTGATGGAGGTGAAGGGTAGTGATGCGCAAGGGCTGTCGCCGCGAGGCGGAGTCTGAAGGAAGCGCGAAACAAAGGCGCGAGCCGATGAACAAAAACCGGATACGAGGCGCAAGCGTCGGACGAGCGGGCAACGAATCGCGAAGTCCATATCCATCAACGACGCGAAGCGTAGATCCGGCGGTTGTGCGCCGAAGGCGACTGAGCTTACCCCGGGAGATCTGCCGCGTGTCGCCTCTGGCGACTGAGGTGGCCGAAAGACCATCTGACCGCGAGGCAGAAGTCAGCAGAGGGCATATCAGGTCAAGCAGTCGGCAAGGCTATTGAGGCACTCCAAGGCCGAAAGGCGGAGCAACGGATAGGCTGAGCCGGAAACGATGGCCGAAGGCCCGAACGATTGAGAGTGGCAAATAGGATTGGCAACTCATGAGTGGAAAGCGGCAGAAGACCCAGTACGAGCTGGCCTTGGCAACCGAGGACAGGGGTGAAACCCGTGGCCGCGGATGCGAAGGGACCGAACCACTCGTGGCGAAGCCAAACCCCGAAAGCCCGGCTTTTGCGAAACCATTGATGGAGGAGGTGTGCGCCCGAGGAAATCTCGAAATAGCGTGGAAACGTGTGCAAGGAAACAAGGGCGGCCCCGGCGTTGATGGGATGACCATCGAAGACGCCAAAGGCTACCTGCGTCAGCACTGGCCAAACATTCGATCCCAGCTGCTCGAGGGGACCTACCAGCCGCAACCGGTCAAGAGGGTCGAAATACCCAAGCCGGACGGCGGGGTCAGAAAGCTCGGCGTGCCATGCGTCGTCGACAGACTGATCCAGCAAGCCTTGCTGCAAGTTCTCCAAGAGCGATGGGACCCGACGTTCTCTGAGTACAGTTACGGCTTCCGACCGGAACGCTCCGCTCATCAAGCGGTGGCCCAGGCGCAGCATTACATCGCCGAGGGCTACAACATCGTGGTTGATCTCGATCTCGAAAAGTTTTTCGACCGTGTCAATCATGACAGCGTGATGGGGCGCGTCGCCAAACGGGTGACCGACAAACGCGTGCTCAAACTCATCCGGGCCTTTCTCAAGGCCGGGGTGATGGAGGATGGTTTGGTCCGACCGGTGGAGGAAGGGACCCCGCAAGGGGGCCCGCTCTCGCCCCTCTTAAGCAACCTCGTGCTCGACGACCTCGACAAGGAGATGGCCCGACGCGGTCTCCGTTTCTGCGTAAGCGCGAATTTCCCCGCACCTTTTGCTGTTGAGTACTCTGATGCATGAGGTGTCCACCAAAATAGGTGGACACCTTGTGATGTCAGACGATGATCAGAAACTGCGGGTAAGGCTTGTTGGTCGGAACGGTCGACGCCGTTACGACGCCGCATCGAAGGACCGCCTTGTCGCGGCCTGCCTTGCGCCTGGCGTGTCGGTATCGAGACTTGCGCTCGAACATGGGGTCAATGCGAACCTTCTTCGGAAATGGGTAAAGAAGCGCACGGAGACGCTGTCTGTCCGGCCGTCCTCACCAGCGGCGTTCATCCCGGTTCAGATTGAAGGGACTGCTGATCGGGCACTGTCGGGACAGAGCCGCATGGATGCGGTGGATTTGCCGGCGACTTGTGATGGGGTGCGTGGATCGGCACCGGAAAGGGCTGCGACGTTTTCCTCTCCAGCCAAGGTGAGCGCGTCACTGTCGAACGGCGTGAAGCTGACGCTGGAATGCGGTGATGTGAATGTATTGACGGCGATCATCGGAGCACTGGGACATGTTCAGACTGGGCGCTGACCTGAAAGTCTATCTGCACCGTGAGTCGATCGACTTCCGGGCCGGCATCAACAGCCTTGCGGTTCTGGTCCAGGAAACGATGGCGCTCGATCCGTTTGCTCCGGCGGTTTTTGCGTTCTGCAATCGCCGTCGCGACCGGATGAAGCTCCTGTTCTTCGATCGGTCCGGCTTTGTGCTGATCCTGAAACGGCTGACCGAGGACAAGTTCCGGTGGCCGGGCCGCGAGGCAGCGGTGATCACGCTTACGACCGAGCAATTGCACTGGATCCTCGACGGGATCGATATCGATGCGATGGTCCGCCATCCGGTGCGGCAATATCAGGTTGCTGGTTGAGGGCCTCGAATTGAGCGGTTGACGCGGCGGCATGCTTTCGATTCAAGAATCTGATGAATCGACCCGGCGAACCGGCTGTTGAAGAGTTGATGGCGCGCATTGCTGCGCTGCAGGCAGAGAACCGTCAACTCACCGAACGCGTCGTCAGACTCGAGGAAGAGCTGGCGCTTGCACGACTGCATCGTTTTGCGCCGCGCAGTGAAAAGCACATTGACCGCCTCTTCAATGAAGCCGAACAGGCTGCGGATGAGGACCCCGCCGACAACGAAGATGACGATGTCGTTGCTCTGCCGGACACGGGCTTGCCGGCGACCGAGGGGGCGACGGGAAGGAAGCGCGGCCGCAAGGCCTTGCCAGAGAACCTGCCGCGCGAACGCGTCGAGTATGACCTTCCCGACGACCAGAAGGCTTGTCCTTGCTGCCGTCACCAGATGCATCGCATGGGCGAGACCGTTAGCGAGCAACTTCATATCGAGGTGAAGGCGAAGGTTTTGCAGAATGTGCGGTTCAAATATGCTTGCCGCCATTGTGACCGTACCGACATCAACACGCCGGTCGTGACCGCGCCGATGCCTGCACAACCCTTGCCGGGCAGCATTGCTACGGCCTCGACGCTGGCCTTCGCACTCGTCCATAAATATGTCGATGGCACGCCGCTCTATCGTCTGGCGAAGGCCTTCGAGCGCGCTGGTGTTCCCGTCAGCCGCGGCGCTCTGGGCCACTGGGTGATCGGTTCGAGCGAGAAGCACCTCGTTCGTATCTACGACGCGCTAAAGCTACGGTTGCGGTCGCAGACCGTCATCCATGGCGACGAGACCACCGTTCAGGTGCTGAAAGAAGCGGGCAAGGACCCCACCAGCACCTCGTATATGTGGGCTTATCGCAGCGGCGAGGATAGCGAGCAGCCGATCGTGCTGTTCGATTATCAGCCTGGTCGCGGACAGGAACACCCGCAGGCCTTCCTTGGCGACTATCGTGGCATCCTGATGAGCGATGGCTACGCGGCCTGGCGCACATTGAAAGGCGCCACGCACGTCGGATGCATGGCCCACGCCAGACGGAAGTTTGTCGACGCCCTCAAGGCCAGGAAGAAACCGGGTGGGCCACCGGCCCAAGCCCTCAAGTTCTTCGACCAGCTCTACCGGATTGAAAGACAGGTGCGGGACGAAAAGCCCGGCGACGGCGAAACGCAGGTCGATTACATACGCCGCTTGCGCCAGAAACACAGCCTCCCGGTCCTGGACGCCCTCAAGGCGTGGCTCGATGCAATCGCTCCCAAGGTTGTGCCCGACACCAAGCTTGAGGATGCGGTCTCCTATACGCTCAACCAATGGGAATATCTGACGCGCTACGCCAAGGACGGCAGCATGCCGATCGACAACAACCTTCTGGAACGCGATATCAGGATTTTTGCCTGCGGCAGGAAAAACTGGCTCTTCAGCGCTACCGTGGAGGGAGCCAGGGCCAGTGCCGTCATCTATAGTCTGATGCTGACCTGTCGGGCCTGTCGCATCGAGCCCTTCGCATGGCTGAAGCACGTCCTCGCCCAGTTGCCGACACGCCCCGATGAAGCCGATGTCCAGGATCTTCTGCCCTTCAACTTCAAAAAGTTGCCAGCCTGAGCCGCCACCACCACTGCCGCCGCCGCATTACGCCGCTCTACGACGTGCATCGAAATCCGCGCTTACGTTTCTGCCGTTACGCCGATGACTGCAACATCTATGTTCGCAGCTACCGCGCCGGTGAACGGGTCATGACTTCAGTGAGCCGGTTCCTGACCCACAAGCTGCGGCTGAGGGTCAACGAGGCGAAAAGCGCGGTGGCACGCCCGGAGGAGCGCAAGTTCCTGGGATTCAGCGTCTCGAACGACGGAGGCGAGAGGCGCATCGCGCCAAAGGCCCTCGATGTGTTCAAGGCGCGGATTCGGGACATGACCCGCCGGACGCGCGGGGTCAGTCTGTCGCGGTTGGTCGAAGATCTAAAGCCATACCTCATCGGCTGGCGCGGATACTTCGGCTTCTGCCAGACCCCCGTGGTGCTCACGAACCTGGAAGCATGGATCCGCCGAAGATTACGCATGTATCTTTGGCGGCAGTGGCGGAACGGGCACAATCGCTTTAAGGAACTGCGCCGTCGTGGCGTCTCAAAGATCCAAGCAGCGACTACCGCCAGTTCAGCATCGACGGGGCCCTGGCGCATGTCAGGACATCCGGTGATCCAGAAAGCCCTGCGCAACCACGCGTTCGATCAACTCGGGCTTCCCCGACTCTACGTGCCCGCCGAAGCATAACTCGGTCGAACCGCCATGGTACGGACCCGTATGCCTGGTGGTGTGGGAGGGGCGGTGTCGTGAGGCACCCCCCTATCCCGATCAATCCCTTTCGATTCACTCAGCTCGGCGAATGCTCTAGTTCAAGGGCCTCAGGTCGGCGCCGATTCACACTTCGCAGGCATTCCGTCGATCCTGACTTCTCCAAGTCAGGATCGACGAGGCGATTGATGGTCTTCAATAGCGTGGTCTTGCCAGATCCCGAGCCACCTACGCGCGCGACCAGTGAACCTTGCTGCACGTCGAGCGATACGTTGGAAGCGGCAACACTCCGCCCTTCATAAGGATTTTGACACAGCATCGATCTCGATGTACGGCACGGAAACAGATGGATTCGAAATCGGCAAAGCTGCCATGAGCAAGGCGACTATCGACCTGACAGAAGTAGCTATGCGGGGAGTCAGGCCATGATCCACTTAGGTGCACAGTTCCCTGGGTCACACCCACGGCTATCATCGGAAAACGAACCCGTCACGGCTCCAACGCGACCTGCAAGCCCTCGTTGCCTTCAACATGAACATAACGGGGCCCGATCGGCCGCCCCCTGCCGCTGGCGACGGTGACAATGTCTTCCAGGGGGCTCGCACGCGCATCCTCCTCAGGGCGGGACAAGATCAGATCGGCGTGAAATAGCCCTTCCGATTCAAGACCGGTAGCATCGACGCCAAGCGCCGCTAAGGTGGCCAAACAACTTTCAAACTCTTCAGCATCGCGAAAGCGACGCTGAATAAATGTCGCGCCGGTAAGACGTTCTGTCACAAGGCCACGCTTCGCGAACGTCGCAGCCAAGGAGTCAAACGGGAACATCCGTAGCACGAAGGAGATGATCCATGGACGCTTCTCCGTCGCATCGAGAAGTTTACTGAACGTCTTCTCGGTAACGTAGCCGATACAACCCGTCGACATGATAACATCAGTGGAGCGGATAATACGCGCGCTGTCCTCCGATAGCGTCTCCTTTTCAAGATCAGCGACAATGCCCTGCTCAAGGAGACCAACAGCCGTTGCATAGCTGATCGCCGGTGCCGATACATCGAGACCGATAAATCGCGCCAGACCGACATCAGGCCAGGCTGCATAAAAATTGCGATCGAGCCGCACCAGTGTATCAGAAATAGTCGCCCTCATCTCGCGCCGGGCGTAGCGATGACGCAAGCCCCCGAAGGTCAGTGGAAATCGATGCACCGCTGCGTTGATGCCGTATGAACAGCCAACATCAAGCACGACCGGCTTAAGGCCGGTTGCCGAAACTTTCGCTGCCAGAATCTGGCGCACAACCGGCTCAGCCACGTCCGGGATCATATAATCCAAGTCTCCCAGGACAGAGAAATATGCTCTCGGATCCTCCAAAGCATAAATATCATCGAAGATAGCTTTAGACTGATTGATACGCGAAAAATCTGTTCGCAACTCAATGTTCCCCATTTCGTTTTGCAGGACACTCGAATGCTGCCTTCAGGCACTTGATGCCTTATCGCAGAGATCGGCCGACGCATAAACCCCATCGCGCGCTTTTTTCAGTCTCGCTTCGTGAAGCAGAGGGCCCGCCTCTTATTGCAGAGCACGTATGAGAAGATAAAGTCGCTACAAAAGCGGCCACGAGATTCTCCGGCATTTAAGTTGTGACGTTGAGGCTTCTTGAGTGCCGAATGGCAGCGATCGCAATGACCACACGTTGATGGCACGACTATGAGTGGAGCGAGCATAGAGCTATGCGCTGCATCGCTCGATCCTGCCGATCATCATCGGCTCCATCGTTGGACGCGACAATGCTGAGATAATCCTGATAGGAAGCCGCCCAGCTCGACGCCGCGCTGATCGTGCTGCTTGCGAGTCCGAGCCCGCCCGTCGATAACAGCGACTCGCCGCCGCCGGCAGACTATCGACCTCGCGCACCATGACCTCACGGACGCGCCGCCGCTCGAACGGGTCACACCATAGTCGCGCAGGATATGCTGGCCACGCCGAGCACTCTTCTCGGGCAGGATTGATCGTTTTGAGCGTGAGCACGGTTACGGCAGAGCGATCGCGATTTACAGGATCGCGGTTCGAATTGCGTATTGCTATCTGTGGCCTAGGATCGAGCTGTTCAAGGAATTCTGCCAAGAGTTTACCCGGGAGGTGAATCGGCTGAGGATCGAGCGCGGAGCCTTATCGAGGCGCAAAAGCGCGAACTCGAGCGGACTGAGCGCGAGTTGGATAATGAACCGCGCCGGGTTTGCCGGAGGCTCCAACTCCTGAAAGGATGGAGCCATGACAAGCAAGACGACGAACAAGTTTTCACCCGAGGTCCGGGGCCCGCGCGGTTCGGATGGTTCTGGATCACGCCAGCGAGCACCCCTCACGCTGGGCGGCGGTGACCTCGATTGCGGCCAAGATCGGCTGCACGCCGCAGGCGCGGCATGACTGGGTCAAGAAAACCGAGATCGATACCGGGCAGCGGGCCGGTCTTCCGACCGACATGGCCGAGAAGCTGAAGGCGCTGGAACGGGAGAACCGCAGCAAGCCAAACCCTCGCGCCTCGGAGGAGGAGGCAGATGCCGAGTCACACGGAAGTAAGATAGCCGCCGGCTCCCGATCGAGACTTCGAACACGCGGAAAACGAGATCCTCGATGCAGGTCTCACCGTTGATCCGCGTGCAAATCGACTCCTCCAGCTCGGCGCGCCGCAGCCGAAGGCGGGTCGCATCGGTATCGTTCTGAGGCGCGCAATCTGCACCTCCAGCGCGCAATAATTCTCGTACAGCTCCAGAATGACGGTGCTCATGGCTCACCTCCGCTCAAAGGGGCGGAACGGCCGCTCCGTCAGCTTGTCGTCAGGTGCACGCGTCATGCTCGGCTGACTGATGCTCGTGGAAGAGGCGGCCCAGATCGGCGTGTGGGTTGCCCGCGCACTGGCACGAGCTTCGGTGGCACGCGGTGCATGCTCCACGCCGACGCACCGCGTGCCGATTTTCCGCTGTCAGGGCACGGCTTCCCGAATTGCAGGACGGTCGCGCCGCTGACGCTGTAGTGCGACCGCCGCTTGAGGAATCCATGCAATGCGGCGTTGAGCCAGACTTTCTTCGTCGTCCGGAAGACAATCGACGGCTCGATCGATTCGCGTGGCCCAAAGGCCGTGGTTCGATATTCTGCAGATCTCCCCGTTTCGATCGCCCACAGCATGGACACAAGCAATCTGGATCTGCTGTGCGGCATCCACGGCGGCGAATTCACTGTCCGTTGGCGGCCGCACCTTCGGTCTGCGCTTTGGCTTGGGCGATTGACCGGCGCTGTCATTGGAGAGCGGGCGAATCTCGATGAGCGCGCGCCCAAACGAAGGCGAGAGCCTTGCGACGGGCAACTCCATGCCGTCCCAGTCGATGCCCAACCGCTGTTGAGATCGAGCCTCGTCGTTGCGCCAGCAAGGCTTTTGTCTGCACGCTCCCCCGACCATCGCGCATATGGGCGATCTCGACGAGATGATCGTCCGGGACTCTCGACAGCGGGGACTTTGACGACCATTTCGTTGGTGCCGCTCATCGCGATGGATCCCCTTCGTCGCGCAGTGCATCGCCGATGGCGCTGCCATCCGCATCGTCTTCAGCACCGCCAGCCATCGGAAACTCTCCAGCCAACATCTTATCCTTGCTGAGCAGGCCGGCGTCCTCGAGTGCTTCCATATCCGGAAGATCGCGCAACGTCTCCAGGCCGAACTGCACCAAAAACCCCTTGGTGGTCACATAGGTGTAAGGCGCGCCGGGTTGCGGGCTCCGCGGGCCGCTCGCGATGAAGTCTAATCCGCGCAGACGGGCGATGGTATCGCGGCTGACCTCCTTGCCGAAGAAGGCGGACAGCTCGCTGCGGGTGATCGGCTGGTAATAGGCGATGCAGGCGAGGATCAGCGTCTCGGACTGCGACAGCGCCTTGCCATCGCTCGCGCCGCCGATCGCCGCGCGGATCGCATCGCCAAAGTTTTTCCGGGTGCGGTGCTGCCAGCCGCCGGCCACTGAGACGAGCTCGTAGGGCCGGCCGCGCAGCTCGGCGCGGATGTCGTCGATGATCAGATCGAGGCTGCAGTCGCGGCCGACGACGCGCGCCAGGGTCTCGCGGGTCACCGGCGCGGGTGCGGCGAAGATCACGGCCTCGACCCGGCCCATCCATTCGCGCCAGCGCAGCTCCGGCGGCAGCTCGGCGAGCTCCGTGTCGAGATCCGCTTTGGCTCGCGCGCGCCGCCCCATCTCAGAGCCCGTACAATCGGAAGGTCGGCCGTCCCGTGAGCTCGCGCACCGCACCAAGCGACACCAGCCGCTCGAACAGCCGCCGCGTCGAGCGGTCGCTCGCGGACTGGCCGGCGCCGGCGGCTTGCGCGTCCTCCATCAGCAGGATCCCCACCATCCTGTCGGCGTCGCGGCCGCGCAGTTTTGGCGCCGCCGCCAGCAGCCGGTTGGCCCGGCGCACGAGGTCGGCGTAGAGCTCCGATGCGGCCGCGGCGGCGCGCGCATAGGCCAGGGCGCAGGCCGAAAGCCAGGCGTCGTCAACGCCGCCCGCCTTGCCGGCGGCACGCAGATCGGCGCGGCGGACCTGGCTCGCGATCAGCGGCACGGCGATCGGCCAGTTCAGGCGGTGAGCGAGCACGACGTCGGCCAGCCACAGGGCCAGCGGCTCGCTTGCCGGCACGAGGCGCAGGCTCAGCGCCGCGATTTCGGCGGCGGCCGCGACGGCGCTGCCCTGTCCGGCCGCGAGTTGTGTCGCGGCTGTGACGACATCCGTGAGCGCAGCGTCGACGCGCAGCTCGAACCGAACGGACAGCGTCATCAGCCAGTCGTCCGGCGCCATGGCGGCGCGCGCGCCGAGCTGGCGCCAGGCCGCGAGGATGCGCCCGCCCGGGCCGGGATCATCGGTCGTGCGGCGCAGATACCAGGCGTCGCGCAGGGAAGCCTCGTCCTCGCGGCGCCCACTGTTCCGGGCGAGCACAGCGGCGCTGGCGAGCGCTAATCGATATCGCCAGAGCTGGCCGAGCGGGTGTTCGCTGCGCGCGATGGGGTGGAGTGCGGCGAGCGCGCCACCGGCCAAAAACATCGCATCATCAGCGGCTTGTGCGGACGCGACCTGGCGCGCCCAGCTCGGTGCGGGCGGGACGGTCGGCGGGGCTTCCGGGAGAGTTCGCGCGCGCGGGGGCATGGCGAAGCTTATGCCGATTGCGGCGCTTATGGCATCAAAAATCGCCAAAACCGCCGCACCTGTCGGGGGATAACAACGCGTGATAATGTTGCCTTATCAGTCGTTTTGCCCTTTATAGAGAGGATGCCCGTTGTCGCTGGCGTTTCACCGCCGGACAGCCCCGTTTTGGCATCAAATCGACGAAAATTCGCAGTCATTGAGCGGACCGCCTTTGCGCTTAATCCCCGGACAGCGGCCTCCAGGATGGCCTCTCTCGTCGCGCAGAATGCGGAAATTCACGCCAATCGGGCGCGCGGACGACATCTCGCGCGTCCTTGTGCGGCCAGATGAATCTCAAGGGCTTGGGCGGAAATCTCGCGCACCATTATGAGATTCCCGGAGCGCCATTGTGGACTGGCTGAATCGGAATTCGTGAGACTGCGTGCCAAAGCACGTAGTCTCAGCATTACTGAATCGCCTGGCCGGCGGTCGCGGCGGCCGGGCTCCGGTGCGAATTTTGGGTGCTGCGGCACGCCGGACCAGGTGAGCCGCGGCGGCCCCCATCTCACGGTCCAGGCGCAGTTCGGCGCCGAAAACATCGTCCAGGGCAAGCAGGGTGAAAAAGCGCCAGCGCACCGGCAGCTGTCCGAGCGGCGCTTCGGCGCCGACGGCATGCCTGGCTTCGTGGGACAGCGCCAGCCGGGTTCATTGATCCAGAGCGCCAGCACGGGTCGCGCCGCTGCAGCATGGTCAAGCGGCGCCCAGAGGGTCGCAAGCGCCTTTTCAAGCTGCTGCTCTTCGGGAGCTTGTTTGACGGTCACTGAGATCCGCTGCTGGACCGCAAGCGCCCTTCCCAACAAGGCACGGTCCTGCGGGCGGCCGCCCTCCCCTCCCCTATCGATCAGAATCAGGCCGCAAGAGCTGCAGACGGGGCGCGCGCCCCCGTCAAGCAAGCGGAAAGCCACGGAAAGACGCCGGTGGCACGACACGCAGCGATCGTAAAGCAGCCGGTCGTGGATCGGGCAGATGCAGCGCTCGGCAAGCATCCAGCCGGCTCGTAGATAGGCATCGCGACCTGCGTCACGATCGGCTGCGAAGCAGGCGAAACAGACCGGGCATGACCCGGTCATTGCCGATGGCGCCCATTCCGGTCCCCGGCGCGCGTACCATGACCGGGGACGCCGCGGATAACGCCTGCTCAAGGACAGGCGCTCCAGTCGCTCGGGGTCGACACCGCAAGCCTGCGCCCACACCCTCGTCTGCCCCGCCAGCGGCGCCCTGTCGTCGATCGGCTGGAACGAGGACAGGCCATTGCCGCCGGCGGCGAAATGGCCTGCCAGTTCGCGCGCCGTCAGGCCATAGCGGCATGCCACCCGTGCCAGCCACGACGACAGCAATTCGTCGCGATAGGGCCGTGGCGCCACAGGCAGACGCCCTTGCATCATTCCCCCGCCATCTGGGTCATCCCCGGAGCCGCCCGTCCGCGCACAGATCGGGTCATCGACACAAGCGGCAGGACGAGATCGTCGCCGAAGCTCATCCGATCGAGCCGTTCCCGTCCCGACCGGATCGCCTCCTCGGCGGCCGTTTCGATCAGCCGGAAAGTCCGGGCCGTGACGCCGCTGGTGAGCATGTGGACCCGCCCACGGACGACGTCGCTTTCGAGATCGGACGCGGCACGCAGCGGCAGGATGCCAGCCAGGCTCTTCAAGAGCCGCGCAAAGGCGTGATTGTTCTTCCAGGGCTTGAGATGAAATGCCTCGAAGCGCTCGGCGAGCTGCGCGTCGGTGAGCAGGGCCTGGCGCGCCAGGTCGGTGCCGGCGCAGACAAGCGGCACTCTCAGGTCATTTGCGAGAAACCGCAGCGCATTCAGAAATATCCTCTGCTGCCGATAGGTGCCGGCCAGCATGCCATTGACCTCGTCGAGCACGATCATCCTGGCGCCGACGGTGCGCAGCAGCGAGCGGCAGATGTCTTTCTCGCGGGCAAGCGTGCCGCCGACCAGGGCGGGAGCCTGCAGGCTGGTCAGCAGTTCGCGATAGAGGTCGCGCTCGATCGGCTCCGAGGGCACTTGCGCCACGACAACGGGCCTGTTGGTCACGCCGGTCGATTGGCAGAATGTGGCCGGGTGCGCACGCTCGAACTTGCGCACGATCTTGGTCTTGCCCATGCCGGTGTCGCCATAGATCAGCAGGCAGGGCATGCGGTCGCGCGGCGGATAGGCCAGCAAGGCATTCAGACGGACAAGTGCTGCTTCTGCCTGGTCGAAGCCGATCCAGCGGTCGGCCTTGATCCAGGCAATGCGCTCGTCGTCGGGCAGCGCCGCATAGCGGCGGTAGCGCTCGTCGAGGTGCTCGTATGTCCCCTCGCCTCTCACGACCACTCCTCGACGGAGAAAACGGGCACCTTGCTCCAATCGATCGGCCGGTCGTCCTCAATCTGCGGAGGCTCGGCCGGCGCCGACGACTTGTTTGGCGCGGCAGCGCCGAGCGCCCGGTCGCGCTTCTCCGCCAACTGGCGCGCTGCCTTGGTGCGCCTCGTGGCCTCATCGACCAGTGCGCGCTGGGCCTCGATGGTCTCGAAGATCAGTTGCTCGTCGACCAGCGTCAGACCACGCTCCCGCAGGGCGGTCCGGGCGCGGCGGTGCTCACCGAGCGTGATTGGCGGGCGACGTAGATCAGCAAAACGGATGGGCCAGCGCGTCCCGTCTGGAGCGCGCACGAAAACCCTCGAAAGATCGCGTGGATCGTAGGAAACGCGCAGCGGCCGGTCGAGCCGGCCGGCCCAGATGCTGAGCACGTCATCCCAGTAGCGCAAACCGAACAGATGAATGCCGTCACGCCGCACCAGTCGGTCGAGGCTGGGCAGGAAATCGATCATGAAGCCGGCGAGGTCATGGGGCTGGCGCACAGGCCTGACACGGCGGGCCGCGGCCTCGTGCCAGCCCGCCAGCGGCGGAATCCCCAGCGCGCCATGGCGATCGGCGTGGTAGCGCACGATCTCGAGCGCCAGCCACCGCTCCAGCTCGTCGAGTGTCATCGTCGCATTGGCGGCTGAATCATAGCCGCCGCGCTCGTCGATATCGCTGAATGTCGTGCCCGGCAGAAGGTGAACCGCGCCCATCATGGTGCCGATCAGCCGTTCGATATGGCCGCCATAGTGGGGCGTGGCGACCGGGCGGTGGATGAGCTTAATGCCATATTCCTCAGCGCCACGCTGCAAGGCGCGCGACCGGAACTCCTTGGCGTTGTCAACATGGATCGAATTGGGGAAGCCGGAGGTTGGCCACTCCCCATCGATCCCCAGCCCGGCAAGCCATGCCCCTTTCGGCTGCACGAGGTGTTGGATGACGAGTGCAACCGAAACCACCGACGGCGCCTCGAGCGTCAGATAAAAGCCCGCGACCATACGGCTCGCGACATCGATGGCGAGCGTCAGCCACGGCCTCTGGAGTGGTCGTCGATACTGGCGATCGACGACAATCACATCGACCAGCGTGTGGTCGATCTGGACAACGTCGAAGGCGTGCTCGGCGGCATATTGTCCGGGAACGCACCGAAAGCGGTCGCGTGCTGCCTTCGGGCCTTCCCGTGCCACAGAGAGCTCGGCGGGATCCATCGCAGCGATCCGCGTCTTCACGGCATACCAGGACGGTGCTCGCAGGCCGCGCGAGCGGCAGAGCCTGCGGATCTCCTTGTGCAGCCGATTGATGCTCGGCTTCTGGCGCGTCTTGTAAAACTCCCGCAACGCTTCGGCGATCACCGCTTCGGTCTCGTCCGGCAATCGGCGGCTGCCTCGTCGCGTGCCCGCCGGACGCGGCAACAGCGAACTCGTGACCGGATGCTCCCGGTACGCCCTGATCAGCTCATAAAGGCGGGTTCGCCTAAGGCCGAGTTCACGGCAAGCCCGGAAGAAGTCTGACCGGCCAGGGCAGTCGAGCGCCACCAGCCGCCGGATCACGATCTCCCTTGCAACCGCCTCATTCCAGGCAGGATCATCGACCGTGTCCCTGTCGGGCCTATGAACCACAGCGCCTCGCTGAAAGTTCGTCCGCTCAATGGTTACGAATATTCCGGTGATTCGGCTAGAATCCGCCCTTGAACTCCGAAGATGATTCGCGCCAGATCAATGATTTACCGTCCGCCAATGAATCGCGAGCGACACCCGTTTTCAGCGCCCAGACGATCGAAAATCGCCCGCAATCGGGCTCCCGGCCGCCTCTTGGCTGGGCTTCCGAAATTGCCGGTAACGTTGTGCAGGTGTCGGCAAAGGGCGCTGGAGGCAGGCTAGAGACGTCCGGCCGCCCGCAACGCGTCGGCGAAGGTCGCAAGCGGGGTGACCAAGGCAAGCGGTTGATCGGCCAGCGGCTCGGCGCCAAGACTGCGATACCACTGTGCCGCCCGCGCGGTCTTGGCCTCGATGACCATCAGCACGCCGCCGACCTCTTCCGTCACCCGCAGGCAGCGCAAAGCCGCCGCCAGCAGCAGCTGGCCACCCAGCCCCCTGCCCGCGACCGTCTTGTCGACCGCGAGCCGCGCCAGCAGGAATCCGGGCACCTTGTGGCGCGCCAGGCCTTTGGTCATGGCGGCCGGCACGGCGTCGTGCGCGATCGACGCCAGCGCCAGGCTGTAGAAGCCGAGGGCCCGGTTCGGCGTGGCGTTGGCGAGCGCGCAATAGGTCTTGACCGCGTTCTGCTCATGCCCCTGGCGGGCATAGCGCAGCAGGAAGGTGTTCAGCGCGCCATCGCCGCAGTCGAAGGCTTTGCGGTCATGGCCCTTGGCGACCGGCTCCTCGTGCCAGGCGGGAAGCGTCACAGGTCTTTGGGCAGACCGGCTGCGGCCGCGTGCAGCTTGGCATTCGCCTTGGGCGGATTGTCCAGGAGGTCGAGAATGCGCGCAAAATCGCGCTCCGACACATTGATCGCATCGGCTTCGGCAATGACGGCGTCCGCTTCACGCAGCGCCGACTGCGTCACAAAACTGGTCAGATCGGTATGGCGTAGCGCAGCCGCACGCATCAGCCGGGCTTTCACCTCCGGCTTGATCCGCAGATTCATGCGGTTGGTGTCATCGACGGCAACGCGCGCCATGGCTCAAATCTACTCCTTGTGCAGCCACAATATGTACGCGAGATTGCAGACCAAGTCAATTTCGTACGCACACAATATGTACGGAGGGCAGTACGATTCTGACCGGCGCCGAAAACGAGGATCTTCCCGAAGTCGTCGCCGCCGCTCGGGACATTGTCGAGGCCTCCTCCCCTGCTGGCCTATCTTGCGGGCCTCGCCGATCGCGCCCCGGAGACGGCGGCGAGTTCGGGTGACCCGATTGACGGACCCACCCCCAGGCCTCTATATAGCTAGACAGTCCAGCTAGGAACGCGCGCTCATGGAATGGCAGCTACAGGACGCCAAGAACCAATTCTCCAAGCTCGTCCAGAAGGCCCGGCTCGAGGGGCCGCAGGTCGTCACCCTGCGCGGGATGCGGGCCGCCGTGGTGCTGTCGGCCGCCGACTACGACGCCTTGCGCGCCGGTCGGCCGAGCCTGGTCGACGACCTGCTGGCCGGCCCGGCCTGGGACGACGACTTCGCGGAGGCCGCTGGCGCCCGGGCGACGACGCCGAGCCGCGACCTCGCACTCTGATGTACCTCGTCGACACCAATGTGATTTCCGAAGCGCGCCGCGGCTCGCCGCAGGCGACCTCGTGGCTGCGCTCGGTCGATCCTAGCAGCGTTCATCTCAGCACGCTGACGCTGGGCGAGATCATGCGCGGCATCGCCTTCCGGCAAAGGTCCGATCCGAAGGCGGCAGGACACTTGGCCGAGTGGCTCCGTAAACTGCGCCACGACCACGCCGATCGGATTCTTCCCGTGACCGACCAGATATCGGTCGAGTGGGGCCGGATCGCCGCGATTCGGCCGCGCGGCGATATCGGCGGCCTGATCGCGGCCACGGCGATCGTGCACGACCTCATCCTCGTCACCCGCAACGAGCGGGATTTCGACGATATAGGGGCGTCCCTCATCAATCCCTGGGAGGTCGGCACATGACGCCGCCTGACAGCACTGACGGCGTCACTGAAACCTTGCCGACCACATTGGCTGCGGCGGCATCGACGCCCGAACCGACCGGCGAGCCCCCCTCCCCTGCCCTGCCGACGCATCTTGCGCGCCTCGCCGAGCGCGCCCGCGGCTATGTCGCGGCGGCGAGCTCGGCCAATACCCGCCGCGCTTACGCGGCTGACTGGAAGCACTTTGCCGCCTGGTGCCGGCGCCAGGGCCTCGAGGTCCTGCCACCCTCCCCGCAGACCGTCGGCCTCTACATCACCGCCTGCGCCTCGGGCGCGGCGACCGCCGATCGCCAGCCGAATGCGGTCGCGACGATCGAGCGCCGGCTCTCGGCGCTCGCTTGGAATTATGCGCAGCGCGGCACACCGCTCGACCGCACGGATCGGCATATCGCGACCGTGCTCGCCGGCATCCGCAACACCCACGCCGCCCCGCCCCGGCAGAAGGAAGCCGTGCTGCCGGAGGACGTCATCGGCATGCTCGAGACCCTCGACCGCGGCACGCTGCGGGGCTTGCGCGATCGCGCCATGCTGCTGATCGGCTTTGCCGGGGGCCTGCGCCGCTCCGAGATCGTCGGCCTCGACGTCCAGCGCGACCAGACGGAGGACGGCCAAGGCTGGGTCGAGATCCTCGACAAGGGCCTGATCGTCACCCTGCGCGGCAAGACCGGCTGGCGCGAGATCGAGATCGGCCGCGGCTCGTCGGATGCGACCTGCCCAATCGTCGCCCTGCAGATCTGGCTGAAACTGGCCCGGATCGGCCACGGCCCGCTGTTCCGCCGGGTGCGCGATCAAGGCAAGGACGTCGGGCCCGATCGCCTGAACGACCAGCAGGTCGCCCGGCTGGTCAAACGCGCCGCGCTCGCCGCCGGGGTGCGCGCCGACCTGCCCGAAGGCGAGCGGGAGGAAAAATTCGCCGGGCATTCGCTGCGCGCCGGCCTCGCCTCCTCGGCCGAGGTCGACGAGCGCTACGTCCAGAAGCAGCTCGGCCACGCCAGCGCCGAGATGACCCGCCGGTATCAGCGGCGGCGCGACCGCTTCCGGGTCAATCTCACCAAGGCCGCAGGCCTATAGCTGGGGAAAAGAGGTCCACCTGCCCTCGGCGCTCATGTCGCGCGCGGTACCTGTCGCAGACGCGCGTGGCCGTCGGTCGGACGCCACCAAGTAAGCCGAGCTATGCCTCGGATTGGCCGTTTCGACATTTCTGTCTGCAATATTGCCCCATAGGTTGGTCTGTTGCCTGTATGCTTTAGACTGAAGCAGGTGGTCGGGGATGCTGGTCGCGGGAGCGCGGATACGGCGCGAACACTTCACAAGGAGGGCGCCCCCTCCCCATCTTGGAGGCAGCAGCCCGACCTCATCGCCCAAACCCAACGATGAATGGGTCAGGCACAACGCCACAGCCGTCAGCGAAGGTGCTTCCAACGACAGGTAGAAACCCATTACGATCCGCGTATTGACGTCGATCGCCACGGTCAGCGTCGGCCGGCCGATCGGCAGCCGCGTCACTGGATCGACCACCGTGACGTGGCCCCTGGTGTGGTCGATCTGCACGATGTCGAGCGGAGCAGGCGCGACGCGGCGATTCGGAGCGGAGGTTCTCAGCTGAGAACTTTCGCGATTAAGTGGAAGCGTCCAAGGCATTGTGCCAAGCGAGCGCGCCGAAAACGGCGAGGCCCGAATCGCGTATGCTCGATCCGCGCACCTCTGGCGGACCGAGCGTGCTGCGACGGGGCAGCGCGCAGTCGCTCCTTGCATACAAGGGAGCTTGTAGGGTCGCGCCGCAATAGTTAATGGCCGTTAACTCGAAATCGCTTGACCGACTCGGACGAACAGGAGAACTTACGCTCAATATGAAAAATAGCGGCATTGAGCGTAGATGGCAGAGCTAACACAAGTCGACCCGAGTCGTCGTACCGGAAAGAAGGTGCGCTCCCTGACCCGTTTGATCGAGTCGGATGCGGACCTGCTCAGCGCGCAGCTGAAAGAACTCCGTACTCGCGCGTTTCCTCCAGCGGCGCAGAAGGAGCTCCGCAAGTTTACCTCCGGCGAGGCTGCGAAGCTGATTGGCGTCACCGACGCCTATATTCGCCAATTGTCGATCGCCGGCGATGTGCCCGAGACCGAAAAAAACGCCCGCGGCAGGCGTCTATTTTCACTTGAACAAATCCATGAAGTGCGCCGAACGCTTGCGCGAACGAAGCCGAACTATCTGCCGACCCGGCGCGCAGGCGATCATCTCCAGGTAATCGCCGTCACGAATTTCAAGGGCGGATCGGGCAAAACGACGACCGCCGCGCACGTCGCGCAATATTTCGCGATGCGCGGGTTTCGAACGCTCGCAATCGACCTCGACCCACAAGCGTCGCTGTCAGCGCTATTCGGACTGCAGCCCGAATTCGACTTGCATGAGAATGATACGCTCTACGGCGCGATCCGATACGACGACCAACAGAGGCGGTTGAGCGAGGTCATTCGCACGACTTATTTCGCCGGCCTCGACATCGTTCCGGGCAATCTCGAACTCCAGGAGTTCGAGCACGACACGCCGCGTGTGCTCGCGGAGGGGCGCCGAAGCTCGGATCGGATGTTCTTTTCTCGGATCGCGACGGCCCTGGCCTCGGTGGAGGACCGATATGACATCGTCGTTCTCGATTGCCCTCCGTCGCTCGGCTTCCTGACACTCTCTGCGCTATGCGCGGCCAGGAGTGTCCTTGTGACCATTCATCCGCAAATGCTGGACGTCGCGTCCATGTCGCAGTTCCTACACATGACCTCCAGCCTTCTGGACGTCGTGGAGCAGGCGGGGGGCGACGCTGACTACGATTTCTTCCGCTACGCAATCACCCGGTATGAATCCTCCGATGGGCCACAAGGGCAAATCGTCGGGCTCATGCGCAGCTTGTTCGGAGAGCGCGTTCTTACGACACCGATTCTCAAGTCGACCGCGATTGCCGATGCTGGCCTGACCAAGCAAACGCTCTACGAGATCGGCCGCGAGAATTTTACCCGCAGCACCTACGACCGCGCAATCGAGGCGCTGGACACGGTCCACGCTGAAATCGAGACGCTTGTCCTCGAGGCGTGGGGGAGGGCGACATGAATAAGCGCCGCGATCAACTCAAGGCGATGATGGCGCCGATCACAGCGCCGCCCGCGCCGAGCGAGGAACGATCGTCCCGTCCGAACGTGTCGTCCGGCTCCCTCAAAGCAATGGGACTTTCGCTCAAGAGCTTGTCGGACGATGCCGATGAGGCTCAGGCGCTCAGGGCGCAACTGGCGTCGGGCGCGCAAGTCGTCGAGCTTGATCCGAACCTAGTCGATCCTTCGTTCATTCGGGATCGCCTCGACGCCGTCGAAGGTGATGACTTCGAGACATTCAAGGCTGGTCTCTCGGAGGTTGGCCAGCAGGTTCCTATTCTTGTCCGGCCGCGCGCTGACGCGCCGGGGCGCTACCAGGCTGCGTATGGGCATCGCCGTGTCGCAGCGTTACGCGCCCTCGGCCGTCCGGTCAGAGCAATCGTGCGGGAGCTCACCGACGAGGAGCTCATCGTCGCGCAGGGCAAGGAAAACACCGACCGCAAGGACCTCTCGTTCATTGAACGCGCACTCTTCGCAGCCCGTCTTGAGGGCCGCGGCTTTACGCGGGCGGCGTTAATGTCCGCGCTCTCGGTGCAAAAGGGAAATCTGTCGACGATGATATCGCTTGCACGGGACCTTCCCGAAGAGCTCATTGTCGCGATCGGCGCGGCACCGAAAATTGGACGGCCGAGATGGGAGCAGTTGGCATCGCTCGCAAACCAAGGCGATGCGAAATGGCGCGATGTGATCACGGAGCCGAGCTTCCCGACCGTGCCGAGCGACGCTCGCTTTGAGCGCGTCCTCAAAGCCCTCGTTCGCCGCCCGAAGAAGCCCACGACGCAGGTCGTCAAAGCCGACGATGGCAAGCAGGTCGCGCGTGTTGAGCGCGCGAAGGATCAATTCCGGCTCACCATCGATAATCGGCACGCTCCCGATTTCGGAGCTTACCTTGTCGACCAGTTGCCCGAGATCTACGCGGCGTTCAGACGTCGTGGAGATGCGTGAACCGCGTACCCTGAACACACGAAAGGAACTGTAGCGGCAAAAGAAAAAGGCCCCCGAAACGTCTCCGTCCCGGAAGCCCTCATCTTGTATGGCAACAGATAGAGAATCACTTCCGCGAATCGCAGTCAAGTGTCTCGTGCGAGCCGGCGTCATTTTGGCGAGCTGATTTTTCTTTGCCCAGCTGAGGCAAAGACATGGAACCGTATCAATCAACGACGCCCTTTGGGCAGCGATCGCTGACGCTTGCCCATGTGGCAACGCAGATCGTCGCCTCATCACGAGCACCCGAAAAGGTCGTGCACAAATGGAAGATTTTTCACGCCATCTGCACGGCGCGGTCGCGCCTGGGCGTCTCCGAGCGCTCGCTTTCAGTTTTGAACGCGCTCCTGACGTTCCACCCGGAGACGGCGCTCACCGGCGAAGACGACCTGGTCGTCTTTCCGTCGAACCACCAGCTGTCGCTGCGGGCGCATGGTATGCCGGCATCGACCCTTCGCCGGCACCTGGCCGTGCTCGTGGATGCTGGGCTCCTCATCCGGCGCGACAGTCCAAACGGCAAGCGCTACGCACGCAAGGACAGCGCCGGCGAGATCGAGCTGGCCTTCGGCTTCGACCTGTCGCAGCTGGTTGTGCGATCGGAGGAGTTTGAGAGCCTGGCGGCAGACATTGAGGCAGAGGCTCGGGCGCTCAAGCTTGTCCGCGAGCGGATCACCCTTTGCCGACGCGACATCTCCAAGATGATCGCCACAGGCATCGAAGAGGGCGTGCCGACGCGGAGGGGAGGGCAGGGCCCCGCGGATTGGCAGAAAGTCCACGCCGCCTTCCGCTCGATCGTCGACCAGATTCCGCGCACCGCGACGAAGCAAGAGCTCGAGCCGATTGCGGAAGAGCTTTCACAGCTTGCGGATGACGTGCTCAATATTCTGAAAACTCACATCAAATCCGAACATTTGAGCGCCAATGAGTCCCAGACTGAGCGCCACATACAGAATTCAAAACCAAACTCCCTCATTGATCTTGAACCTAGCCTTCGAGAAGGCAGGGCGGCGGGTGCTGAGCCAAAACCTCAACCGACGCGGTTTGCGGAAGGATCCTATCCCTTGGGGATGGTCTTGAGCGCATGCCCAGACATCATCGACTACGCGAAGGGCGGAATTTCGAACTGGCGCGATTTTCTTGCGACCGCGGCGGTCGTTCGATCCATGCTCGGAATTAGTCCTAGTGCCTGGGAGGAGGCGCAGACCGTCATGGGCGAAACCCAAGCTGCCATCGTGGTCGGCTGCATCCTGCAGCGAGGTAACGCCATCCGTTCTGCCGGCGGATATTTGCGCGGCCTGACGCGAAAAGCTGAGGTAGGCGAATTCTCGCTCGGGCCCATCCTGATGGCGCAGATCAACTCCCGGCTCCAGGAAAAACGAACGGCCTGACGGATGGGTAAGCGTCGCTTTGGGCCACCGCTCGTGCCGCCGCGTCGTGATCTGAGCTGCGGTGAGGGACTTCGGCTGCGGCGTCAGCGGGGAGGGTGCCTCGCTGACGCTGGCGCCCTCAAGGTCGTTCGTGCGGCGATTGCGTACCCGGGCGTTGTCCGCTGGCGGGAGGCGGCGCAACAGGAGGAGGCGTCACGGGTGAAGGGGGCGGGCATGGCGCGAGAGCACGAGCGAGGGCGAGCGCGCCGTGCCTCGACCGGAGGGGCCGAGGATGCGAGCTCGGTTAAGCCCCAAGACCGACTTTCATCCAATACATGCGAAACCCTCGAATTGGCCGAATTGAATAGGCGCCAATGCTTAAGAAGGCGAGTGGGCTCCCGGCCAATAAGGTCAGCCTACGGGTGATACTGTGTTAATCGTTTGGGCGAGCTCGTCCGGGGACAGCTCTGCTCGCGATGGTGTCGACAGCAGTGGTCCAGCAACGAGCACGATCCCAGCCGCGCTTGCCGGAATTTGTTCCTTACGTTGGCGATGTACTGACCTGACTCTTCTGGCAGGGGATTCGCCGGGTGAATTTCGGGATCGTTCCGTTGATCGGATTCGCAATCGCTGTTGGTTCAAACCAACACCTCCACGAAACGATGGACGAGGACATGACCCCAGCGCCGCCAGCCCCATTCGGGATTTTGAGATGAAGACCATTGTCATCAACAATCAAAAGGGCGGGGTCGGGAAGACGACGCTTGCTGTGCATTTGGCTTGGTTCATGGCGGAAGCGAATTTCCGCGTTCTCGTGATCGACGTTGATGCGCAGAGCAATGCATCGGATACGTTGATGCACTACGCCGGTTCAACGTTAGCCGCGGATTTGTTCAAGCCGGGGATACGAATCGTGCCTCGCGAAGACGAAGGCCTAACGCTCGCACCGGTCGATAGCTCGCTAACTGATCTCGATCGCAGCACTGCAGCCGCCATAACGACACTGCAAGAGAACCTCGCTATTGCGTCGGACCAGTTCGATGCCTGCGTCATCGATACGCCGCCATCACTTGGACTGCGCAGTGTTGGTTGTTTGGTCGCGGCGTCGCATGTGCTGGCCCCCATTTATCTGGAGGACTATTCGATCAAGGGCGTCAAAGGTCTGATGCAAACCGTGATCGGCGTCCAAAGGCGTTATGGTCGCCAGGATACGAAGTTCCTCGGGTTGCTGCCTTCGAACTTCAATACGAAATCGCCTCGTCAAAGAACGCACCTTGAGCAACTGCTGCGCGAAGCCGGCAAATATGTGTTCCCTGGGCAGATCGTTGCAAGGGATGGCTACGCTGAGGCCGTTGCGGAACGCCTGCCGGTCCGGAAGCTCAAGCGCCGCTCTGCGCAGGAGGCTGGTCGCGAAATCCGTGATGTTCTCGCCAAGATCGTCGCGCAGATGAACGAGACGGCACATGGCGCTTGATCTCAGCTTTAAGCAGCTCATCGACGCCGCGGAAGATGGTGTCGTCGCAACCGGGCGACCGACTTCCATCTCCATCGATCGCATTGACGAAGATCCAGGCCAGCCCCGTCGCAGCTTCGATGAACAGAAGCTCGATGAGCTTGCGGAATCGGTCCGTCAGCACGGCGTGTTGCAACCGATTGTGCTGCGGCAGGCGACCGAGGAAGGCCGCTACGTAATCGTCATGGGCGCGCGGCGGTATCGTGCTGCCAAGCGCGCCGGGCTCAGCGACATCCCGGCTTTCGTTCATGCCGCTGGTTCTGCGGATCGCTATGTTCAGATGATTGAGAACATCCAGCGGGACGACCTCAATGCCCCCGAAATTGCGGCATTCGTCGCGGACCGCTTGGAGCAGGGCGATAATCAGGCTGACATCTCGCGCAAGCTCGGTAAGCCCAGGGACTGGGTGTCTCGCTACGCGTCGGTCCAAAGTATGCCGGAATTTCTCCGGTCGAAGCTTGCCGGCTCGTCAATCCGTGCTGTGTATGAACTCTACCAGGCTTGGCGCGAGCAGCCCAACGCCGTCGAGACCATATGTGCAGCACAGGAGAGCTTCACCGACGCCAACGCCCGCCAGCTGGCTCGCAAAATTCGCAGCGAAGTTGGCGGCTCCCATGCTGATGGCGAAGGTCCTCCTGGAGCTCAACCAGTACGAAGCCCGATCGCGGTGCAAGTGGCATCGCGACCCATAGAGAGAGACCGTGCAACGGCGGCCGCGGAGAAGAACTCCAAGTCTTCGGTCCATCGAAATGAGCGAATAAGTTCATCAGTGACGATCAGAGTACGCCACCAAGATCGCGCCGGCTGTCTTCTCGTCGATCAGCTCGCGTCTCAAGGCTCACGCCATGCCGTGTTATTGGTCGATGGCGCAGTAGAAGCGGAAGAGGTGCCGGCATCGACCATCACGATCGAAGAGATCATTTCCGCATGAGGCCGGCCTTGGACTGTCCCCTCAGAAAGACTGCTGCGCTTGGCATGCAGGCGGAGCGGATTTCCCATCCGAAGGATGGCGCGTCAGCGCAGCAGCCGGAGGCCGAACGCGCCCCCCCACAGCGCTGTAGAGAGGCCGGAGGCTGCTGGAAAGCCGCGGTCCACATGCTCGGTGCCAATTTTGCCGATCCGCACGCGCAGCGTTCGAGCAATGCAAAGGTTAGGGGTGATGGCTGCGCCACTCCCGGAGGAATTCTGCGCATCGATCGCCACCTGGGTTGGATCTCACCTGCAGCAACTGCCGAGCTTTGAATGCCGAGCATGTTGGTTTGAACCAACATGGAGGGGGTGGAGAGCTTCGTACTTTCTAGTGCAGGATAGGCTTCGCGCCAGCGATGTATTACATCGCGATTGGGATTGGCGTGCATGGCTCTGATCTCTCTTCGTGTCTCCGACGAACTCGCGGCGGAGTTCTCAGCTTTTGCAGCTACCCAGGGCGGCAAATCCGCACTGCTGCGGCGCCTCATTGCTGAGGCACCGGCTGCACCAGCGCCACGCATCTTGACGCTGCCTGTCGGACGACCGGAGAAGGTGACGGTGCGATTTCGTGAGAGCGAGATGCGCCAGCTTGCAGAGGTCTCACATCAGCGTGGCATGACCCGAACCGGCTGGATCGTCGCCTTGGTGCGCTCGCGACTGGCGTCACCGGTGCAGTATTCTCCGAGCGAGCACGAGGCGCTTCGCGCGATCGTTTGCGAGCTCAACCGGATCGGTGGTAACATCAACCAGATTGCGCGTGCCGCGAACGCCAGTGTGCTGCTGGGCAGGGCGGTTGAGCCCGATCTGTCCGCCATTCAAGAGGCCAAGCGGGTCATCGAAAGAGAGCTCGCGCAATTGCGTAGTGCGCTGCACGGCAACGCCGATTACTGGGACGGGCGGCGATGAGTCGGCGCAATTCGCCGCGGCCTACCGACCTGGCCTCAGAACTTCCGCCGATCTCGTATGTCTGGGAAACGGCTAATCGACGCCCGCGGCGGGCCGAGTGGGATATCCCCGACCCGGCCGCTCCGGGCCGCCTTACGCCGGCGATGCGTGCAAAGCTCGAACGTATCGTACGCCGAGCACCAGAGGTGATGGTCAAGATCACCGGTCGCACCAAGGACGTGGCGCATCTCAAGTCACACCTTGCATACATCACGCGAAACGGCGAGCTCGATGCGGAAACGGAGCAGGGCGCGGCGCTGACGGGTCGTGCCGGATTGAAAGACCTGCAGCAGCGCTGGGAGGATGATGCCGGTCTCGACGAAAAGCGCCGCCGTGATGCATCGCTTTCGATCAACATCATTCTGTCGATGCCTGCTGGCACCGATGCCGCCGCTGTCAAGGATTCAGCCCGGGCGTTTGCCATCGAGACGTTCGGGCACAATCACGACTACGTCTTTGTCCAGCACCTCGATGATAAGCATCCCCACGTGCACTTGACGGTTCGGTCCCTCGGCCATGACGGCAGGCGCCTTAACCCCCGCAAGGCGGATCTTCAGGTCTGGAGGGAACGGGTTGCTGGTGAACTCCGACTTCGCGGTATCGCAGCGGAGGCAACGCCGCGGCGGACCCGAGGACGGGTTCGAAAGGCCGATCGCGGACCGGTGCTCGCCTTACGCAAGCGAAAGATCGCCCGATGTCGATCGGCTCGCCCATAAGGAGGTGCTTTCGGAGGTGAAGGGTGGCAGGACCGCCAAAAACCCTTGGGACGAACAGATTAAGTCGCGTCAGGACGCGATCAGGCGGGGATATCTCGACTATGCCGCCGAGCTGCAGCGCTCTCGAGCAACTGCCGATCACGAGCTAGCGTGGCAGATTCTGCGATTCGTCGAAGACATGCCTGCTGTTGAGACCCGCCGGCATGCGCTGAAGAACGAGCTTTCTGAGCTTGCCAATACCCGGCGGCGCGGAGCGGAGCAGGGCGTCGATGCAGAAGGGCGCGAGAAAACACAAGACAATGAGCGGACCAGATAGGCCGACTTGCAGGCATTCGAAGTGGTCTCAACGGCGACCAACTCAGAAAAGACATTCCCGTCGACGTCCGGGACACGGACGGGCCGCCTCCAGGAGCCGCTGCGGTCAACCCGATCGGGCGTGTTCGAACCGCCGAATAAGATAGTCGGCGACGCGGTTCGATTCGACGAATACTCCGATTTCACTACGACGTGCGACGTCGGAGGGATCCGCGGACAGCCAGTTCTGGCTCGTTACGGCCAGGTTATCGTCGTCCCAAGCAAGAACCTTCGCATGAAGCCGCGGTTGGCGAATAGGACGAAAGCCGATCCCTTGTTTCGCGAGTTCGCGCGTCAGGCCGGCCGCGTCGATACCGGACAGCGCTCCAGTAGGTCGGCCGTAGTAGAGACCGACCTCGATCTGGCTGTCTTTTACGGCAGCCAGGACCGGGATGATGACCATCGGCCTTCCCGCGATGCCGATACGATGGCTTGTGACGAAGATTCGGCGTACCGCCGCATCGCGTGCTTCCAGGACGAGGGCGCTATGGTCGGGCGCGAGCAGAATCCTCATGCGTGCCGTGCGACCAGGTGGGCGCCGAACCAATTCTATGCGTCGGCCGAGGATGGTCAGGTCGGTGGCGAAGTCATGCCAGACGCCGGGTGCTCCGAGCGACATAGCCGAGAGATGGCGGACTAGTTGGCCGACCAAGGCCGGCTCGCGAACCCGAATCGAGGTCTCGAAGCTGTCGAAGTCGGACGACAACCAATTGCACGATCCGACGATTGCCGACCATTGTCCTTTGCCGTCATCCGCGATCAACAGCTTGGCATGCGACCTCGTTGTGAAGGAATGGATTTTGATCTGATCGCTCCAGCCTTCCGCTTCGATGGCCTGTTGAAGCACGGAAATGGCGCGGCGCGAACTTGAAACGCTGGTGCCGTCGTCATCCTGACCCCACATGACGCGTAGGAGGGTGCCCTTCGCGGCCGCATTGATGAGTTTCGGTAAAATCTCCGGCACGGCCTTTTCGGAAATGAAGGTGGAATGGATGATGACCTGCTCTCGGGCCTGCCCGAGTGCCTTGTCCAAGGCGGAAGCGTGATCGGCAGCATCGATGAGAAGGTCGTTCTGCTCGAAAAGGGCGGTCGTTGTCGCTGTCACTACCGGTTCGGGCGAAGCGTCCGAAGAGTTGGATATACCAGCCTTCGCTACGCTGGTCTTCGCAGCTTGCGCTGCTGCCGCCCTGATGGCTTCGCGCAAGGCGGTATTTGCTCGGCCAGGCAGGCCTTCGATCGTGTCGTTGACGACGCTGACGACGGCAAACCGCTCCAGAAAGCGATCGGGGCTGGGTTCGACCCGCACGATGACTTCTTCCTCGCCCTCCAGGGCCGCGAACAATTCGGCCATGTCCTCCTTGTCGTGATCCGGGGACTTCTGAAGGTACACAAGCTTGTCGCCGAGTTTTGCGAGTTCGTTCCGGTGCCGCGCGGCGATTTCGGATCGCCTGAACACGTTTCCGGCGACCCGGTCGACCAGGAACCCCATCCAACGGGGCGTTATCACTGTCGGAGCTTGCAGCGACCCACTGTCAATCTGCGCCTTTCCGCCGTCGGTCGCGACGAACGAGAGCCCATCGCGGCCAGCGGAAAGCTCGACCCAGCCCACCCGCATGAGACGGATGAACGCTTCGACAACCACCCGCCTGGGAAGGTTCGAGCGTTGCGCCAAGTCGGCAGCGGTCGCCGGGGCTCGTGTGACCGCCTCGAGCATGAGATGCTCGATCAGGCTCCATCGCTTACCTTTTTCGACGTGAAACCGCCGCCGCCCACGAAGCACCGGAATGGCGACTTGCACGACCGTCATGATCCCGCTCCGGTCAACTCGGACCAAGGAATGATCTTCGCCTCCCCAGCGGCATCTGCCTCGTCAAATGCCGCCAGAAACCTTTTCATGAATCCGATGTCGGATTCCGGAAGGCCCTGAGCGACCTCGACCACGTTGCGATAGAATGCCAAGCTCCCGACCATGACGAGCCTCCATTTTGCTCGGCTCAGGAGGACGTTCATTCGCCGATTATCTCGAAGAAATCCAAGTGCCTTCGCCGGTGCGCCATGACCGTTATTCCGAACCAGCGAGATCAGAACCAGATCGGCTTGATCGCCTTGGAAGGAATCGACGGTGCCGAAAAATTCTCCGTCTCCGACGGCGGGCTTGAACGACGACAGGTGACCCAAGGTCTTCGCCTCTCCATTGATCGCACTCCGCAAAGACCGGACCTGTTCGCGGTAGGGGGAAAGCACGGCAAGCGAGGGCTTCTCTCCCTCCCGAGCACGCAACTGCGAAAGAACATGCAGTGCGGCCTTGACTTCGTCTGGATTGGACCACGGTGGTGCTCGCTCTCCTCCCCTATAGCCGCGGGCGGCCCTCACGAACGGCATGTCAACGAAGACAATGGGCGCATCCGGCACCGTTGCGCCCGGCCCAAACATTAGCGGCGGTTTCTTCGTGCGATACTCATCCGCCTTCTTATCGTTGGTCGAAAGCTTGCCATCGTAGAAGCAATTCGACACGATCTTGGCGATCGCCGGGTGCATCCGGTACTGCTCTTCGAGACGCCTGGCGATCGGGCGGAATTCACGGCGTGCCTTCGCCTTGCGTGCAAATTCTGCCTCGACCATCGATTCGAACATGGTGAGTATCGAGAGTGTCTGCGAACAGAGGCGGCCGAAATCGTCGCTCTCGGATTCGATCTCATCGAACAGATCCTCTAACCCCGGATCCTTGAGATGGCGCGAGATCAGCTCTTGCGCCGATCCAACCGCGGCCTTGACCTTGTCGGGGACCGAAAGAAGACGGGTCATGCGCTCCACGTTGTAGGGCGGGAGCTGCTTGTGATCGCCGATCATGAGCCGGCGGTGAGAAAGTAACAGCGGCGAGAGTAGCTCGCCGCCGGTGGCTTTTCCCGCCTCTTCGATGATGGTCCAATCGAAGAGGCTACGCTCCTCGATCAAGCGGTCGACCGCTGCGGAATTCGTGGTCGCAAAGACCAGATTGGCCGATCGTAGTATCATTCCCTCGAACGCTCGTCCTTCGGCGGACATTCGGTTTCGGCGGGCCGAGCGTCGTCCACCGCCCTGAAGCTCCTGCCGAGCTTGCGCGAGCGCAATCACCTTTTGCTGCAAGCCGCTGCTCGCCTCGGCAACCAATGGGCTCTTGGCGAGGGCCTGCAAGTGTCGGTCGGCTTGGCGATCGATTTCCAGATCCGTGTCGGATGGATCGTCGTCGGCCGGTCGCGCACGCACCATCACCGGCGTCGTGCTCGAATCCTCTCCGAAGCTCGACTGAATCTCCTTCATGAGATGGTCGATTGCAGCGTTGCTCTGAGCCGAGAGGAGCATGCGGGCAGTTGGGTCGTCTTCGAATCGCCGTTTCACGATGTCGCCGACGAGGAACGTCTTACCTACGCCAGGTGGACCCTGCAGAAAAAACAACGGCACCGTCGACAGTATCTCGCGGAGCGCGCCCTTCTTGGATTCGTCGAGTTCCTTGAAGCGAGTTTCCTTCTCGTTCAGCGGATCGTGGCTGTCATCGATGCGAGACCTGGGATCCGCCAGCATGCGGAGCAACTCGGTGTGTTCGCGCAGGACCTTCAGTGCCTTTCTTCGACGCCTGAACTGCGCGAGCTGTCCCGCCATCCCCGGCGGAGAGAGGTAGGCCACGGAGGTTGGTTCGGCCGGCGCGGCGCCATCGAACCGTAGACGCTCTCTCGCATCCGCTTCGCTGCGGTCCAGGAAACGCCACTCCGTCTCATCGGTGTGGTCGCCCAACTCTCCGGTCTCGGTCAGAATCCAGCTTCCCTCCTGCTGCACCAGATCGTCGGATTCAAGCATCTTGGTCAGGCGGACCGCAGGAGCCTCGAGCGCCAAAGCCGTCGATAGCTCCGCGCGCGCACGGTCGTACCTGGAAGAAAGCGTGAGCACGTAGGACTCGCCGCTCGACGAACGCTCGGCCCTGCTCGGCACTTCGACCGGGAACACGTCCGCGGCTGCGTAGGCCATTTCGAGTGCGAGTAGGAGCGAGAAAGCCTCGTGCATCCGATCCAAATCGGTCTTCTTAAATTGTTTCGGCTCGGTCTGAGCGATGCAATCGCTCCACCGCGCGACTTTGCCCCTACGACGAGGAAAGCTGTCGCGGGCAGTCCTGGAGTCAACTAGGTCTAATGTGTTCCATTCCAGCGCGACGCTTCCCTCAATCCAATCCGAGGGTAGCCTGCCGCGCTGTGCGCGTTCACAGGTCGCGAATTCCCAATCGGCTGCTTCGGAGGATTCCGACACGCGAAAAGGTTCAAGCCAATAGGTGACCGATTGCCCGAGCAAAGCAAATGAAGGCTCTTCCTCGGACCTCTGGCGAACGCGAACGAAGTATGGTTCCGCGGAGAGATCGGCTTCGATGAAGTCCATCTGCGACTGTGCGTCCGCCATCTCGATCTCGTTGTCCGAAACACCGCGAATGGTTTCCGCCAGCTTGGATCCTCTCCCTAGCCTCAAGGCGACGGCTGACTTGGCTTCTCTTCCTGCCGCTTCCGCAGTAATAGCCAGAACCACGTCCTCCATGCGTCGGCAGATTTCCTCACCGTCCAATCGCTCGGCTGTCTCGATTCTCATCATGCTTCTGAGGAGCTTGCCCTCGGCGGCCGATAGATGCTCGGCGATGTCGGAAGGTACCAATCTGAGGTTCGAGACCCGATCCAATGGGGCTCCTACCAGTTCGGCAACGACGATCCCGAGGTTCGTCCAATCCCGTCCGAACGAAGCCACGCTATCCTTGCCTTCGCTTGGTTCGCGCGCCGAAAGCGGCAAGTCAGCGGCTGCCAACCGCATCGACCACTCGAAGCCGGTCAGACGAAAATCGGGCTGATCCCCGAAGGTCGTCAAGATTGCCCAGGGATCGACGTTCCTGTGGATTACCCCTTGCGAGTGGAGGAGCTCCAGGGCCTCGGCTGCGCGTTTGGCGTTCGCCCATAGTCTCCGCCGGTTACGAGGTAAGCGGTACTGGGTCATGATTGGCGGCTGCGTCGCCGCCCTTCTGAAGGTTTCGAGCGGACTCGCTTGACCGGGGTCCAGCACGAGATAGAAACCCTCGTCGTCTTCGCCGCTGGCCACCATCGGAACGAAGAGCTCTTCCGCGCGCGGTACCGCCGCTAGTCGCTGCAGCTGACGGATTTCACTGCGCCAGATCTGCTCAAGGTCGTTGTCGCGACCCTGGTCGGCCCTGTCCCAGAATTTAACAAGAACGCTGCGTCCGTCCGGATCGAGCGCCGGCTGCAATCCTGGCCGGCCGACCTCCGGCTTGGGATTGAGCAATGAATCGCTGTCGATGCGATAGTCGGACAGAAACGATTTCGACGCCTTGCGCTTGGGTGAAGCCATTTTGTCGATCCGATGTTCGACGAGGATTCATAATAGAAGGATAGGCCCGAGGGCCGCGAATATCGCCGATGCGCGGCTCACATCTCAAGTATTATAACCATTCCGTCGTTGCGGACCGGCGAATAAGTTCAGGATTGTCTCGATGATGTATTGCAACTGGAGAAAGAATAGGCATACTTATCGGACTCAGCAGTTTTTTCCGAATCCATTTTTTGTAATCGCGGCAATGCCCCCTTTGACGCGAGCCGATGCTCAAGGGGAAAGTTTGTGCCGAGGCGAGTCGTCCTACTTTCCGATAGAACGGGCAACTCGGTTCCTAACCTCTGGATGGTCGCGACATTGAGGCGGCTGAAGACCGCCGAGCTGTGATCGGCCGCGGGAGACCGAGATCCTCGCTGGACGGTCCAACATCACCAACGATGGTGTACTCGGCGACCATCCCGTTGGCGTTTTGGAGTTTGACTCGGAAATTCCCATACAGGGCTTTCCCCTTAAGGCAGTACTTTCAAAGGAAGTGCCATTCTCCTATCGGTAATCTCGTTGTATTGTCAGGAGCAAACAACTGGGGGATAAGCGCGTGGAAGGTGAAGCAGAGCCGGCAGAGTCGCCGGAGGCATTTCTTACGGCATTGGGAGAAGGCCTGAAGCAGAGAGAAGGTGTCGATGCCGACCTGGCGGATATCCTGAAGACGCACATCCTGAAAGCGACGCCCGCGCAGAACGCCGTCGCTCAGGCCAAGGACGCAGTCCTGAAACTCGCAGGCGAACGTGCCAATCCTCCGAAGCCGGAGGCGGCCAATGGCTGACCCTTACTTCCTTCAATCCTTGGGACTTTCCGGGTTCCGCGCGTATCTCCAACCGAAGACGTTCGATTTCAGCAAGAAGCGCTGTCTGGCGATCTTCGCGCCGAACGGAAGCGGCAAGTCCAGTGTTATCGATGCGCTGGAATTCATGTTCTCCAAGGATGGCACACTCGAAAGGCTCGGGCAGCGCACTATCAACAACCAGGCCGGCCCCGTCGCATTGGCGCACAATCTGGCGGAGGAGGCGAAGATCGCTCCGGCAGTCACGATTGGCGTCGTCTCGGGCAAGGATGCCACCAACGGCAGCCGATCGGCGATAGGGGCGAAGCGGCCGATGCCGGCAGTGGCCACGACTGTGAACGCCTGCTTCGCGGTGCCACCAATCATCCGCGGGCACACGCTGCGCACCTTCGTCGAAATCCATACGCCCGAACAGCGCTACACGGATGTCGCCAATTGGCTGCAGCTCGGCCCGCTGGTCGAGGTGCAGAAGAATATTCGCGCGCTGCGCACGCAGGTGAAGGCGGCCTCGGAGGACGGGACGGCACTGCAGCGTGTAGACACCCAGCTTGCTAGGGAGACGGCCCAGGTGGTGAAAGCCTGGGATTCGGCGGCGATACTTGCTTACGCCAACATGTCGGTCGTGGCTCCACTTGACGCGGCGCTAGTGCTGGCGGCGCTGACGGCTGGCGATCCGGCCTATCTCGAGCTGGAAGCGCGCGCTAAGTGTCCGACCGAAAAATAAGTTGAGTGATATCAGCGAGTTCTGATTCCATTGGTGTTGCGAAGCATCAAAGGGATCGAGAATGTGGACTGATATCACTCGGGCACAGTTTGCCCGAGAGGAGCTGCGTTTGCCAAGCGACTTGACGGATGCGGAATGGGTCGTGCTGGAGAGGTTGCTTCCTGTGCGGGCCAAGCGCGGGCGGCGCCCGAAATGGAGCTATCGGGACATCGTCGAGGCAGTGCTCTATCTGCTGCGCGGCGGGTTGCCGTGGCGCATGCTGCCGCCCACTCTGTTTCCACCAATGACCACGGTGCAGTACTATTTCTACCAATGGCGGGACAGCGGATTGTGGCAATCGATCAACCACGCACTCCTGATGCTGGCGCGCGAGGCGATCGGCCGGGAGGCCTCGCCGACGGCTGGTGTGATCGACAGCCAATCGGTCAAGACCACCGAAGGTGGCGGCCCTCGCGGCTACGACGCGGGGAAGAAGATCAAGGGTCGAAAGCGCCACATCGTCACCGACACCCAAGGGCTCCTGGTCGGCGCGATCGTTCACGCTGCCGACGTCCAGGATCGCGATGGCGCGCCAGATGTCCTGTGCAGCATTCGCTACCGCTTCCCCTGGCTGCGCCATATCTTCGCCGATGGCGGCTATGCCGGCGGAAAGCTCAAGGCGGTGCTGGGAAAGATCGGCCGGTGGACTGTCGAGATCATCAAGCGCTCCGATGCCGCACAGGGCTTCGAGGTGCTTCCGCGCCGCTGGGTGGTCGAACGAACCTTCGCCTGGCTCGGCCGCAACCGCAGATTGGCCAAGGACTTCGAGCGAACCATCGAAAGCGCAACTGCCTGGCTCTTCCTCGCCTCCGTCCAACTCATGACAAGGCGCATCGCAGCCATAAAAACAGCAATGCAATTTTGAGTCAGACTCTCAGACAGGGGCATTGAGGTCGTTCGGGATGGTTATGAGATATTTGGTGTCGAGTTTGCCGCCCTTGACGAGCATGCGCTTTCCCGTGCCGAGATCGACTTTCGACTTGTCGATCTGTTTGAGCCAGGCGTGCTGATGTCGCTCCGCGAACCAGAAGAACAGTCGTTTGACCTTGACGCTTTTGCAGTCGTCCAGAAGCGTTTGCAGCCGCCGGGGACTTAGGCTCCTCAAGCCTTCCGCCAGTGCATCGACCTGATGGAAGCTTTCGTGGCGGGGCAATTCGTCGAGCAGTTCGAGGAACGCACGTTCGGGCGTCGATACCGTGAGAGGCCATTCGAATGGTCCCGGTATTTCCCGCGTCGTTCCCGACTTTGATCCGGTCAGGCTCCCGTGTGTTGTGAATAGAGTTTGCGTGCGGTGAACGCGGAATTTCTGTTTGAGCGGGAGTTTGCCGAGCCAGCCGGGAGCAGACCGCGTTCCATATAGATGTACGGTCGAAGGACCCGTCTGGCTCAAGTAGTGGCCGAGGCCCTGCGCTTCGATGGCGGAGCGTCCGCCGACGACGAGGTCGGAGCCGAGCAGTCGCTGGAGTGAAACGACGACGCTCTGCCAGGAGAGTTCGCCGAGCGGGCGCTTGAAGGTTCCCCGCGCCGGCTGAACGAGCCAGTCGGCCGATACGTATTGGCTGCGCAGGCTGGTGGAATATCCATGCCGTTCCATCCAGGCAGCATCGACCAGAAGCCCCTGCGGGAGGGTTCTTTCGAGCTTGTTTAGCTTTCTGTAGCTTTGCTCAGCCATACTAAGTAAATTAGCATTTCTTCAAACCGAGATCTAACCATTTTGCACAGTCCAGCTAAGCAAAATTAGATCAACATAAACCCACAGGAAACCTCCGTTCCGAGGGCCCTCGGGACCGCCTTTCCGAAAGCCGAGACTCGCTGGCTAGCCCGTCTTATTCATCAGGGGATTGTTGAGAGGCTGGCGAGCGTGGCATAAGCCGCTGAGGTGGCGTAGGATTCGGTTGCTAACACCCACCCTCCGCGCATCCGGGCCGCCGCCACACTCGCCATGACCGACAATACGAGTCTACCGTTCTCATTTCCAGCCGTTTCCCGCAAGAAGATCACAGCCGCATTTGATGGCGGCAGGCTGACGTCGGATGGCGGCGTCATGCTTCTGGCCATGGCGGACCAGCGCCTCGGCCTGGCCGCGAAGTTGTCCTGTGTATTCCCCGAGCGGCGCGATCCGGGACGCATCGTGCACGGCCTTGCGGATATGATCCGCGCCCGCATCTTCGCCATCGCGTGCGGCTACGAGGATGGCAATGATCTCGATCGGTTACGCGGGGATCCGGCGTTCAAGCTGGCCTGCGGCCGGCTGCCGGACACTGGCCGTGATCTGTGTTCGCAGCCGACGCTATCGCGCCTGGAGAATGCACCGCACCTGCGTGAGGTGATCCGGCTGAGCTATGCGCTGGTTGACCTATGGATGGACAGCTACGCGCGAGCGCCGAGCGCAATCACGCTCGACATCGACGACACGGTCGACGTGGTGCATGGCCGTCAGCAACTCTCGCTGTTCAACGCCCATTATGACGAACACTGCTTCCTGCCGATCCACGTCTACGACACTGCGCACAGGATGCTGTTCGAACCAAACGTGCGGTCGCGAACAAGATCGTGGTTCGCGGCTACACCGAGACCCGCCACGCGGCAGGTTCCTGGCATCGTGAGCGCCGCGTCATCGCCCGCATCGAGGCAACCCAACAAGGGCTCGACAACCGCTACGTCGTCACCAGCCTGAATATCGGCTCGGCCGAGTGGATCTATGATAGCCTCTACTGCGCACGCGGACAGGCCGAGAACCTGATCAAGCTGCACAAGACCCAGCTCGCCTCTGATCGCACCAGCTGCCGCTCGGCGCTCGCCAACCAAGTCCGCCTCGTCTTCCACACCGCCGCCTATTGGCTCATCCTCGCCGTGCGCGACGCCATCCCGAAGCCGCGTGATCTGGCAACCGCCGAATTCAACACCATCAGGCTCAGACTTCTCAAGATCGCAGCCCGTGTCATCGAGACCGCCACCCGCGTCCGTCTGGCCTTCGCTGCAGCTTGCCCCGACGCCGACCTGTTCCGCGGCTTGGCAAACGCTCTGGTCCCGCAAGCACCCTGACGCGCGGGGCATGAGCCCCGGTCATCCCCGTCGCCGTCCTCTAACGCGTTCACGAAGTCCGGTCGAAAAGCGGCGAAAAAGCCGTAGCGTTCGCGCGCGCCTTCAACCCCGACCGGAAATGTTCCAGCTGCCCGCCCGGCAATCATGAATAAGACGGGCTAGCCCCTAATCGAGCATTGTTACGACGCACTCGCTTGTCTTCGCCGGACAGCGTCGCGTTGGCGTCGCCTGCGTTCCCGCATGCGTCGAACTGGCGCTATCGAAGGCATTGGTGACAGAGTCGTGGCTGGGATCGGCTCTTCGATCGCGCGGACATCAGGCGGCTCCGTTGCTTGGGCGGGTGCGGGCCGCGCCTCCATGATCTCGAGAACCGCGCGTCCCTTATCAGTGACACGCCAGCCGCCGTTCATCCGCTCGATGAGACCTTGGGAGAAGATATCCAGGTCGGGCACGCGAGCTGCCAATCGCTTCGTGCGTTCGGCCCAGTCCCGTCCGCTGGTCGCCAGAAACGCCATATCGCGCTTGAGGTCCGCCATGGCGGCGAACCCGTCTGGATAGCTGACCAGCACCTTGAGAACCGTCACCTGGAAGTTCACCGCCCCACACCCGTACCCGGCTCCGCGAACTTACTTCCTCGACAGCTTAGAACCATCCGTGAACCTCTGTCGACTCACGACATTCATCCGCTGGTTTTCGTTGCCCTAAATTCCTGTCTGAGATTAAACCCAAGCATTCACTGCCCCGTCAGCCCGTTAGCATGGCCCCCGCTGTGAGCAGCCAGCGGTCCCAGAAGGACGATTTGCTGATCTTGTGGAGCGCGTGAGTTCGGATCGATATCCAATCCCAGTCGCTTGAGTGTGTAGTAAAGAAGGGCCTTGCGTACCTTCACCCGCACCTTTCCGTTGCGCATGCCGTAATCCAGCGCGATGACCTTCTTCTGAGCGTCGGAAAGGCCCGGATGCGGACCAATTTCAAGCGTGACCTCATCCTGCCAATCAATGTCGGCGCTTGCCTCGATTTCGCTGGGCTTCGTCGCTCTAGTCTCCAATATGCGAGAAAGTAAACAGTCTTTGAATGTCCGATCAGCACCGCAGAACGCCCGTGCGTGCCAACGAAATCCGTCAAAGCCGAGCGCGTGCGGCGTGATCCAGCGCAATCTCGGCTCGGAGCTGGACAGAGATTGATAGCGTATCTCCACGGCTTCGCACTGGCGGATGGCAGACAGCACCGACCGAAGCACCTCTGCCCTAATCCCCCGCGCTGGACTGGGTGTCACTCCAAACGATGGGAAGTGACCAATCCATGCATGGGCGCGGTCAACGATGCCGTCGGCGACCGAGCGAAGCTGGCTTAGATACCCGTCAGGATCGGGCTTGAGGAAACAGGGCGTGAAGTTGTCGCTGGCGACATAGCGCTTGGCGCTCTTGTCATAGATTGCGTTACGGGGCGCGCGCTCCTGATAAAGGGTTAGGTCCTTCGAGGCCTGCGGCACCGACACATCGAACATGTCGATGATGTCGGCGCGATTGACGCCGCCTTCCCAGAACAGCCGAAATTCGATGAATTCGAGCCGTCGCTCCACTCCCCACTTCAGTCCCGCGCCGGCCTGCGCCATCAAGCTCGCCTCCAAGACGATGCAGATAGAAACTATCTGGACATATCATTACGACCCATATATTTTCTATTCGTGAGGGGCGTTTGGGTCAAGCGCGTAAAGCGGCGCCAGGGAGGATGCGCGGCTTCCTTCTAAGAAAGTTGGCGATTTGCGCGCACGGGGGCTGGGGACCGATGGAAGTATCAGGAAGGCGGACCATTATCGCCCACGGGCGGCTGGCGATGAGAGAGCTTCGACTCGCCGCCGCACGCGAGCGCCATCACGGCCTCCAGATCATGACCTTCGAACAGGTCGCCGCACGCCTCGCGGGCGGTCTGGCGCGTCCCGTCGATGACGAGACCCTGCGTTCCACCGTTCAGGCGATTCTGCCGAGCATCGTGCTGGGCGAGCTTGACAGCCTGAAATCGCTGCCAGGCATGGTCGGGGCCGCCACCGACACCCTTCGTAAGGCGTGGCGCGCTGGCGTCGATTTGCAGGCGCGGGCCGGCGAGCACCCGCGCATTGCCTCGATCGCCAGCATCGAGGACGCAGTCCTTGCTGCCCTGCCACCGGCCATGATGCGTCCCACCGATCTGGTGGCTACAGCGTTGCAACGGTTAGATCATGTTGGCCCCCTGTTCGGGCCGATTGAGATAGTCGGCATCACGGAGCTGTCGCCATGCTGGCGGCCTCTACTGCATGCGATCGCTGCGCGGGTGCCGGTTCGCTGGACCGCCGGCCCGCGGTCGACGCCCACCTGGCTCGATAGCGGTGCCATCGATGTAGCGCGGAGTGAACCACACGCGCCAGAGATCGCGACCGTCAGCGCCTCGACCGCCTATCACGAAGCCATCGAGGCCCTTCGATGGGCGCGGCAGCTCATCGCGTCCGGCACAGCCAAACCCGCCGAGATCGCCATCGCCTCCGTCACGCCGGCCGACTACGACGATCATTTCCTGGCTTTGCGAGCCGACGCCAATCTCGACCTTCACTTCGTGCATGGCGTCAAAATCACGGCCTGCAGGGAAGGTCAGGTGGCTGCCGCCCTGGCGGACATCCTCATGCGCGGCCTTTCTCAGACCCGTATGCGGCGCTTGGGGTCTCTGCTGACCGCCTATCCCGGCCCGTTTCAGGCTCTACCGGAGGGCTGGACACGCGTCCTGCCAGCAGATGCTCCGCTGGCGTCGCCCCAAGCGTGGGTCCACTTGCTCGACCGTCTGACGGCCGCCGATTGGCCCGACGAAATCGATCATGGTCCGGCGCTGCGCGAAATCATCTCTCTATTATCGCAGGGCATCGCCGCGGCCGAAGCGATTGGCGAAGTGCTGCTACATGGCAGGACCTTGGCTATTTGGCGCAAGGCGCTCCTTGCCGGCCCGGCCGCCTCGCTCGATCTGACATTGGAGACTTTGAAACAGGATGATGGCTTGGACGCCTGCGTCTCGGTCGCCTGGATGCCAGCGAGCGCCTTGGCGGCATCGCCGCGCCGTTTCGTTCGCTTGCTCGGCCTCAATTCTTCGCGTTGGCCGCGCGGCATTTCGGAAGATCGGCTCCTCTCAGATCACATCATCTCCACCGACGAGCTCGACCCTCTCCCGGTCAGCGCAGCCGACCGGCGGGACTTCGTGACCATCCTCGCTACCAGCGAGCGCCAGGTTGTCCTATCGCGCGCGCGGCGGGACAGCGACGGTAGGCTCCTCGGTCGCAGCAGTTTGCTGCAGGGTCATCCCCATGAGATCTATCTACGGCGCAACCGGGTGCCGGGTCATGCTCTTAGCGAGACCGACCGACTGACTGCCCGACCGGAGGAATTCCGCGCCCTGCCGCAAGCCATTGCAGCGGCCACCTGCTGGCGCAATTGGTTACGGGAGGAGATCACCCCCCATGACGGGCTCATTCGTGCCGACCATCCGGTAGTGCGGGCAATCCTGGCGCGCACGCAATCCGCAAGCTCTCTTCGCCAGCTTCTGCGCAATCCACTTGGCTTCGTCTGGCACTATGGCTTGCGCTGGCGAGCGCCCGAAAGCGGTGACGACCCCCTCGTCCTTGATGCGCTTGCTATGGGCGATCTTGTTCACCTGACTCTGGATCGAGCGCTACGCGCGCTCGAGGCGAGCGGCGGACTGGCTGCCGCGACGGCGCAACAGATCGCCAGCGCCGTTGATGGCGCTGCCGGCGAGGTTGCCGAATTCTGGGAAACGGAACGCCCCGTGCCGCCGCGCGTGGTCTGGCGGCGCACCCTCGATGAAGCTCGCGAACTGAGCCGGCGCGCACTGGCATTTGGCGACGAGCACCTGCCTGGCACCCGTGCTTTCGGCGAGGTCCCGTTCGGCGGCGCCCAACCCAAGACCGACGTAGCGCCGCCCTGGGACCTGGCGGCCAGCGTTGAAATTCCCGGCACTGGCTTCCGGATCGCCGGCTACATTGATCGGCTTGATGTATCCGGCGATGGCCGCCGCGCTCTGGTGCGAGACTACAAGACCGGCCGAAAGCCTAAGGACAGCATCATCCTCGACGGCGGCAAGGAGCTGCAGCGCTGCCTCTACGCCTTCGCGGTCAAGGCGATGCTCGGCGAAGATCTCACCATTAGCGCATCGCTCCTCTATCCCCGCGATGAGGTCGATCTGCGGCTCGAAGATCCCGAGAACATCCTGGTCGACGTCGCTGGCTACCTGCGCGCCGCACACGCAAATCTCCTCGCCGGTGGCGCTGTGCTCGGGGCCGACACGGGCGGGACGTATGACGACCTCGCCTTCGCACTGCCGGCCAATGCCGGCGCGGCCTACTGCAAACGCAAGATCGCCGCCGCCACCGAGCGTCTAGGGGCCGCTGCGCAGGTCTGGGAGGCTCCGTGATGACTGCGCCGTTGAAATCGCTCGCCGATGATGTGGCACGGCGGACAGCGATCGCGGTTCACGATCGCTCATTTCTGGTCGAGGCAGGTGCAGGTTCCGGCAAGACTGCCGTCATGGCCGGCCGTATCGCTCTGATGCTGGCCGAAGGCATCGCGCCCAAGACGGTCGCCGCGGTGACGTTCACCGAGCTCGCGGCCAGCGAGCTTCTCATCCGTGTACGCGATTTCGTTGCCGAGTTGGCGGCGGGTCGCATTCCCGCCGAACTTCGTGTCGCCTTGCCTCATGGACTGTCCGAAGTCCACCGGCGCCATCTCTTAGCCGCCAGCACGGCCATCGACGAAATCACCTGCTCCACCATCCACGGCTTCTGTCAGCGCCTCATCAAACCTTATCCCGTTGAGGCAGATATCGATCCTGGCGCGGCAGTGATGGACCGAAACCAAGCGGACCTCGCGTTCACTGAGATCATTGAAACCTGGCTTCGGGAGGAACTCGCCGGGGATGCTGGCGGGTTGCTCGCCGAACTGGTCTTGCAGGACCCGAGCGAGACCGTCGGACTGATTCACAAGATTCTTAGCCATCTCCGCGATCGCCGCACTCTGATCGTCGATGCACCGGAAGCGCTGGTCTCGCTCATCCATGCCCTCCGCCAGGCGGCAGGCGAGTTCGCGTCTTTAGTGCGCGCCTCCGGGGTCGACGAGATGGAGACCGCCGACGTCGCCGCGCGCTTTTGCGAAACGGCCGAGATCGTTGTGGCCATCTCGCCGGCGGCGCAGCCTGCCGATCTCGTGCGGCTGTTGCTCGCACGTCCCCATCCCGACCTCTGTACGGCCGCAGGAGGGTTTCGAGCTTACAAGAAGAAAGGCAAATGGGGCGAAGCGGCTAAGCGCGCGGGCCTCGCCAAAGCCGATGGCGATCGCTTGAACGCTGCCGCAGAAGGCCACTACAGCGCCTGTTGCGAAGCATGGACCGCACTGTCGCAGGCGGCCGCCGCGCGCGCCCTCGCCGAGCTCGTTCGCCTTGTGCAGCCGGTGATGGATCGTTTCCGCGAATACAAGCGTTCGGCTGCGCTTCTCGATTTCGACGATCTCATCTTCTCCGCACGCGCGCTATTGCGCGACCACGAAGCCGTGCGCCACGCGCTGGCAGCTCGCTTCGCACACGTCCTGGTCGACGAATTCCAAGACACGGATCCCTTGCAGACCGAAATCTTCTGGCGCCTATGTGGCGAACCCCAGGAAGACACAGACAACGACGACTGGACCACGTTCCAAATCCGCCCCGGCGCACTGTTCCTCGTCGGCGACCCGAAGCAAGCGATCTATCGCTTTCGCGGCGCCGACGTCGCGGCCTACATCCAAGCGCGAGAAGCGTTCCTTGCGCAAGCGCCGGACAGCGTGTTGCCGATCTCGACCAATTTTCGATCCTGCGAACCGATCCTGCGCTATGTGAACGATCGCTTTGAGCTTCTGCTGTCAACCGAAAACGGCCAGCCGGGGTTCACCGCGCTGGATGCGTTTCACCCCGAACGGAACGAGGGGCTATGCATCGCGGCCCTCGACATCGCCGTGGCCGATGTTGACGGCAAGGCCTCGGCCGAACGCCAGCGCGACGGTGAGGCAGAAGCCGTTGCCGAGATGTGCGCACGGCTTATCGGCAGCGAGGCTATACTCGATCGCAAGACTGGCGAGCGCCGCGCCTGCAGGCCCGGCGACATCGCCCTCTTGGCGCCAACGGGAAGCGACCTATGGCGCTATGAGGAAGCGCTGGAGCGGCGCGGCATTCCGGTCGCGACCCAGGCCGGCAAAGGACTATTCCGTCGCCAGGAGATTCAAGACCTCATCGCCCTCACGCGGGTCCTCGCCGATCGCCGCGACACGCTCGCGCTCGGCGCGCTGCTGCGCGGTCCATTGGTCGGCCTGACCGAGGAAGAACTGCTGGACATTGTATGGGCGCTCCCGCGCTCGGAGGATGCGCCGGATGCCCTGCCGCTGCTGGACCTCGGCGTGGCTCTGGAAACCGTCACCCATCCGCATGCGCGCGACATCATCGAGAAGCTGCACGCGCTGCGCCTGAAGATCAACGCCACCACGCCGCACGATCTGTTGTCGCAAGCAATAGACGTGCTGCGCGTGCGGCCGATCCTCCTTCAGCGGCATCGCGACCAGGCCGAGCGCGCACTCGCCAATGTCGATCTCTATCTGAGCCTCAGTCGCGCATATGCTGTCCGCGGCCTGCGCGCTTTCGCAGAAGCGATGACCGCCGCCTGGACCGACGAGGCTCGCGCCGTTGAAGGTCGTCCCGATGCCCAGGAGGAGGCGGTTGCACTCTACACCATGCACGCCGCCAAAGGTCTGGAATGGCCGATCGTCGTGCCGGTCAACACGATGACGCAGATCATGGCGCCAGAGAGCGCCGTCACCGACCGTGGTAGCGGCCGGTTTTATTGTCCGGTGTTCGGCGTGAAGCCGACGGGTTACGAGGCGGCACGCGACGCAGAGAAAGCGGAGCTCGACCGCGAACGCATCCGTCTCTGGTATGTCGCCGCCACACGGGCGCGCGAGCTGTTGGTCCTGCCGAGACTTGACGTCACGGCCAAGGCATCGGCCTGGATTTCGCTTCTCGATCTGTCGCTCGCGGAACTGCCGCCGCTCGATCTTAGTCACCTGCCGCCCGAAATCGGGCTTGGTACGGCTGGCATGGAGAACGCGCAGACCCGCGAAAGCTTCGCTGCGGAAGCGGCGATCATCGCCGAGCACCGCCAGCGCATTGTCTGGCTCGCCCCGAGCCGCGACGAAAGCGTGACCGGACCGGCGTTGCACGCCGAGCTGCCGGAGATCCTGGTGACGAATGTCGATGGCGCGCCTGTCGAGGACGGCGTTACCCCGACGATCCAAGGGGGCCGCGAGCGCGGCGTCATCCTGCACAAGCTCATCGAAGAGGTCCTCACTGGCGAAACGGTAGAGGCGGAAGCCGCCCTTATCGCCCGCGCGGAAGCCCTGACCCGCGCCATTGGCCGGCCTGTGGCCCCCGATCCAGCGCAGGGGCTGATGCCCGCCGAACTCGCTTCCTGCGTCCTTCGTGCTCTGGCTCTCCCCGAGATTGTCGCCCTCAGACCGGGCCTGTTGCCGGAATTCCCGGTCTACGCCTCAACCTTGACCAAGGAACAGGAAGAAGCGACAGCCGGCATTGCTGATGCGATTGCCTTTGGCGCCGATGGCGCGCCTCAAGTGGTTGTCGATTGGAAGAGCGACATCGCGCCCGCCCCCGAGACGCTCGAACACTATCGCGCGCAGGTCCGCGCCTATCTGGATACGACCCGAGCCGAACGCGGATTGATCGTGCTGGCGACGTCAGGGGTGATCATCCCCGTCGCGCGAACGAACCTGGCCGTCCCGATATCCTGAGAACGAACGCGCGCATGTCATCTCTTGCCTGGATCGATTTCGACGAAGCCGAGCGCCAGCGCGCGCAGCGGATCATGGCGCTCTTTCAGGAGCGCGAGGGCCGCGACGAACTGGGCTTGGGCGCCATTCGTGATTCGATCGCGGATCATCTCTTTCCGGGGACGAGCACGATCCAGACCCGTTTGCGATACATGCTCTTCATTCCCTGGCTATTCCGTATGCTGGAAGCCCGGGACATTCCGGAAAGCCAGCTTCGCACCGAGGCCCGCGCTTTGGAAATTCGGTTCGCCGACGCGCTCAAGGCTGGCGGAGAGTCGAATGGCATCATCGGCCGCGACGCCGGTCCGCGGCTGCAGCGGCTCCCCAGCTCGGTTTATTGGGTGGGCCTCGGCGCCTGGGGCATTCGCCTCTTTCCGGGCTCCACCGATAGCCTTTCTGCGCAGCCTGAAGCGGCTGCGCGTATCGTCAGACAGCGAGGACGCCGCTACAGGTTCGCGCGCGGCAGCTATATGGAACCAATCCTTGCCACAGGCGCCCAAGGACCTGCTCGACCGCGCCGTCTTTCGCCTGGCGGCGGACGAAGCGCAGTTCATCATCGATCGCCTGGTCGCTACCCAACCAGCGGCGCTGCTGACCCTGCTGGCACGCGAAGGTATCAATGCAGACTGCGACCATATCTGGACTCACCCGCATCTTGCGTCGTTTCCGGCGCCCGCGCGCCGCCTGATCCACCGCGGCGAGATTTTCTCGCATGTGATGCATGGGGCGGCGCTCCTCTACAACCTCGTGCTAAGCGAACTGCGTAGTCGGGATGATTGGGCCGAGGATTATCGCGAACGCATCGCGACGTGGACCGCCGAGCTGGATCTTTCCCTCGTGCGCAACTGGTCGCTCGACGATTTCTGGGACGCCGTCGAGCATCCCGGCCATAGCATCCGGCCTGCAGCCAAGCGCTTCGTGATGCAGTGGCTCGAACTGGTTGTGGAGAACTCAACCCAGATTGCTTCGGCGCCCGCAGCGCGGCAGCTCGTAGAAGAGCGCGAACGTCGATTGAAGACCAGCCAATCGCGCTACGCCAATCACGCTGTGCGCGATCGCTGGACTGGCGCCTCCGGCGTCAACCGTCTCAACTTTCGCTGGAGCCAAGCGAGATCGCATCTGCAGGATCTGGCCGATGCTGAATAGGCGCAGCCTCGATCCCGAACAGCGCACCCTCTACGGCGCCAACCTGCAGCCGCCGGCTGGCTACGTCTTCGACACTGCCGTCGCTACCACCTTCTCGCTTGACTTCGAGACGGCGCTCGCCGTGCCGGTTAGCCATGCGCGGATGCGCGCGGCTCAACCGCACGAGCGTATTGTAGAAGAGCTGCTGCGCTTCCCCGGAGGGATTTTGGCTATCAAACACGTCGCCGGCAATGACGAGAGCATCGACATCCCGTTCCACGACGATCTCTTCGAGCCGCTCAAACACTTTGCGGTGCTCATGCTCCCGAAAGAACCCGCGTAAAGTCTGACCGATATGCCAATCAGCCGTGTGCAGAATACGGATCATTCTTCCTCCGGCAATCGCGCCGGAGCAGCACCCGACCATGCTTTCGAAACTGCATCCCAATCGACGCTCCGCTCTTCGGCCAACGTCCAAACGTTCCAGAAATCTGGATCTGCCGACTATGGCCGCTGCGCATCAGGCAATTCGTCCGCCTGCATGCGATAAAAGTGCTTCTTATCCATACGTCCCCCCCCCACCGCGATCACGCTCTTTTCTTCGTCGATCGCGCCATACGGAACGGAGTAATTCTATCGCCCCGCTACCTCATCGATTGCTACTCCCGGCGACCACGGCCCGCTCGGCGGCCAAATTCGTTCTTCCTCCAAGCCGACGACCAGCGGCATCAAGAAGAGGCGAAGATCGGCGACGGCAACGGCGAAAGCATCTGGTGCGGCTGCCATACGGTCGCGACCTAGGAAGGCGCGCCATTGAGCGGCCCATGCTTCTGCAAATTCATCGGTCAGACCAACCGGAACAACTGATGGGAGGACCGTTCCGCGTCGTTCGAAAGTCCGCTGAACTGCCTCGACAAGGGCGGCCCGGCGAAGCTCGAATGTTCGGGAAATCACCCAAAGATCATAGAAATCCTTGAGCCGGCTATTGGCCACACCGAGCGTTACAAGTGCTTCGAATTTCTCGGCCACCACCGTTTCGACCGGATATGCGCGAAGGTGCGGCGTTGGGGCGTCCAGCAGGGTGGGATAGTCGATCTCGACGGCCGCGGGTGTAATGGCATCGCCGAAACCAATGTCGACTTGGATCGGAATACGCGCCCCGGCGATGGTTGCTGTTGTGCGGACCCGCACGCCACCATATTCCACCTCCTCACGGATCGCGGCCGCCGTCAGCGCGGCGACATCGAACGTCACCCCGTCATCGGCGACCGGTTGCGCACAAATGGCCCGGAAGGTTTCGGCAATTGCTTCGGCGTCGCCATCGCCATGGCCAAGTAGGTCCAGATCGCGCGTAGGCCGAAACGGATCGGTGACCCAGGTCACGAAAAGCATCGCACCTTTGAGGATGAAGCGGTCGCGGTGCGGCGACGCGCTCAGCCGGTAGAGCAAGCGCTCGAGCGCATATCGCGTCAGGAGAATCTGGAAATCCGATCGTTCGGCGCGTGCCCGATCGAGAAGTCGCGCTCGTACCGATGCGCCGATGTTGCGTGGCTCACGCGGCATCGGACACCATTGCTTCGACGTAAGGACGCATGACCGACCAGACCCGCGCCTCGCGCGCGTAGCGCCAGAGCTGATCCGGCTTGCATCGGCGACTGCGGAGACCCTCGCGCAGCCCCTCCATCGCGACGTCGAGGCCAATCTTGGTCCGATAGCGAAAACAATCGACGATTGTCTTCGCCGGATTCGTGATGGGAACGTCGACATTCTCGATGCGATGACGCTCAACTCCTTCGGTCAGAGCCGATCCAGTGAAGCGCACGAACCGAATAGGCGGATAATCGATCTTGGGCCGCCAGGCGACACGGTCGATCGCCATCCATACAGCCGATGGCATCTGCAGTGTCAGTTCGTGGTATTGGAGGGCTGAGGTCAGGCAGACTACACCCTTTGGAACCAGAACCGCCGCCTCGGCCAGTGTATGGGCAGCCTCGACATGGGCGTCTGGGAGCTGATAGAGGCCACGTGCCGGGCGGACGACCACCTCCTCCCGGACAAGACGGGCCAGTGTCTCCGGGCCAATGCCTTCGGCGACGAAGTCCTTCAGCCGGAGCATTCCCCGGGCCTTCAGGAGGTCGAGTGCACGAAGCCGCTGGGCGCTAGTGGACGGCATGGACGGTGACGTTTCCTCTGAACAAGAAAGATATAGCAGAGGTTTTATCACAAGATCGCCGGCTTGGGAATCCTCGAGTTTTCGCCCCCGTCATCCTTTTTGAGGCTTGGCCGAGAGGCTCGGACGACGACAGCGTCGTCGCCCGTATTTTCTCTGTGCTCCGGTGAGACGAGAAAGCGCGGCGAAACTCTCGTGGCCGGCAGTGGCTATCCTGTCAGCGTGATCCGACCGTCCTTCAGCCGATGCCGACTGGCTTGGGCCAGATTGACCGTATTCCGCACAAAATCGAGCCGCGCGATCCCAGCGTGGTAGGCTCGGAACGCCTCGCTCAAGGCGTCATCCGTCACCTCGGGCGAAACTTGATCATCCTTGCCTGTCGTGAGCGGCACATCGTCGAGCGAAAGGCCGCGCCCGCAGAGAAACGTCGTCACGATGACCTCGAAGGTCATTGGCGGACGGTGATCCATATGCGCCTCGTCCCGCGCGACACGTTCGCCCGTAACGGCACAGGAAACCAGACCGTCAGCCCCGCTGTGGGTAGCAAAGAAATTATCGCGGGCCTTGTAGAGATCGAAGCGCACCACACGTCGAAAGGCTTGGGCGACCTCCTGCTTACGGCTGGGTGGTCGCTGCGAGATGCAGTGTGGATAGGAGAAATCCGTGCCGCTGCCATCCGTGCGGATGATCCGGAAGCATTGCGTCCCATGCTCGGTCATCATGACCTGAAAATGGCTAACGCCACAGCCCACCTTGGCGACATATTCAGTGTGGCGTTCGAGAAGGGCCGCAACGTCGAGGGCATCCTCGCCACTCACCCGCTCACCGGGCCGGTAGCGGTTAAGCATGGCCTTGAAGAAAGCTGTGGCGTCGCCTTGCTTTTCGAAGCTGCGCGTCGCCAGCTCCACGGGTTTTGAACGCCCTCCCATTCAAGCTACCCCTGCCGGTGCTACCGCAAACTCGAACTGCGCCTCGCAACCATCATGCGCGCATACTGGCTTTTTGAGAGTAAAAGGCCTCTGGAACTTTCTCCGGCTGCACTTCTTGCAGGCGAATTGGCTGCGGAAAGCCTTGAACTCCTCCCAGCGCGCCTTCTCGTCGCCTATCGAGCCGTCGCCATAAAGCCCGTCCTGGAAGTGACTGCCAAAATTCTCAATCTCGCCCTTCACCAAGCTGTCGAGGAAGCGGTTGTTGACCCCCGGCACCAGCGCAGGCGCGAGCTTGGCATCCTTGAGCAGGCCGGCAAGCGCAGAGGCCAACTCGCTGCGTTCGTAAGAATAGGCCCTCTCCAGCGGCCGGATCCGCACGCTGACCCCGAAATCCCGACAGACGCCGAGAAGCCATTCTTCCTCGGCTTGGCGCATCTCGTTGGCCGCCGACTGGCCCGCAGCCCAACGCGCCTCGATCATCTCGTCGCTGACCTTGTGGTCAGCGAAACGCGGCCCGTAGGCCGGATCGAGGCCAATGATCCGGGTGAAGTGCCACACCTTTGCCTCGAGCTGGTCCTTCAAATAGTTGAAGAACCGCTCGTCGTGGGTGGCAATCAGGATTTGGCTGCCACCGAACATGGTGGCGATGAGCCCTGCAATGGTGCGCCGATGATCGGCATCGTAGGAGGTAACGATGAGCTATGCAGAATTTTGGGTGACGAGGTGATCAGGCGGCGTGGGTTGCCGGCATTTGGATGACCTCGATGCCGTCGTTGAATCTGACACCTGCGATGATCTTCGGCAACTGATTTGTGCCTTTGAGCCGCCGCCAGGTTTTTGATGCGGCGATAACCAGCTTGAACACCATCAGCCTGGCGGTCGTTGCCGACAGCGATCCTTTCGTCCGCACGGTTCTGTGCCGCACGGTCGCGAACACGCTTTCGATGGGGTTGGTCGTGCGCAAGTGATCCCAATGCTCGGCAGGGAAGTCGTAGAAGGCCAGCAGTGCGTCGCGGTCCTTGGCGAGGCATTCGACCGCCCGGCCGTACTTGGCGCGATATTTCTGGGCGAAGATGTCGATCGCCGCTTCGGCGGCCGCCCGGTTCGGCGCCCAATAGACCTCGCGCAGGTCCTTCTTCATGTTGGCCTGCACCGAGAGCGGGACCTTGTCCAGGACGTTGACGGTCTTGTGCACCCAGCAGCGCTGGTGCCGCGTGCCGGGACAGATCTCGTCAAGCGCCTTCCAGAAGCCGAGCGCGCCGTCACCAACGGCAATTTCAGGGGCGATTTGCAACCCGCGCTGCTTCACGTCGATCAGGAGCTCACGCCAGCTCTGCGCGCTCTCGCGGACGCCGACCTGAAAGCCGATCAGCTCCTTCTTGCCTTCCGGCGTCGCGCCGATCAGCACCAGCATGCATTCGCCGTGGTCTTCCATGCGCGCCTGCAGGAAGACGCCATCGGCCCACACATACACGTAGCGTCGCGCCGACAGATCGCGCTTCTGCCAGCGCTCGTACTCGCCCTGCCACTCGGCCGTCAGCCGAGAAACCACCGCAGGCGACAGGTTTGGCGCGTCCTTGCCCAGCAGGGCCGTCAGTGCCTCCCGGAAATCGCCGGTCGAGATGCCGCGCAGATACAGCACCGGCAACAGCGCATCCAGGCTCCGGGTGCGCCGCGCCCACAGCGGCAGGATCGCCGAGCTGAACCGGATCCGCTCGCCATCGCTGGCCGCTCCACGGTCGCGAATCTTTGCCCGCGCCACTTCGACCGGGCCGATGCCGGTCGCAATCGTCCGCGCCGGGCCGTAACCATGTCGCACGACACGGGCGCGCCCGTCGGCCAGCTTCAAATCCTTCACCGTGGCAAGAAACGTCTCGACTTCGACCTCCACGGCCTGCGCCAGAAGTTGCCGAGCACCAGCTCGCAGAATATTGGTCAGTGGATCGTCGATATCGTCGGGCTGACGAAGGGCAACAATATTGCTAGTCTCGTTCATGGCGTATCGCTCTCCTTGAGAGGTTCTGGCAGGCTCGACACCCGCCTCGATACGCCGCCTATCTCAGTCCGTCATCACCCAGTTTCCCGCATAGCTCGGTAACGATGTCATCCAGCGCAATGATGGGCGCGCCGACGTTAAACTGCTGGATCGCCGCCATCCGCAACGCCAGCGCCACCGAATGGATCTGTGAGTCGCTCAAATAGCCGCCCGGTTGCACGCCAGTGCGATTCTTGGCGAAATCGATCAGGAGGTTGAGCCGCTGCTGGTTCGTGTCGTCTTCCGCCGGCAGCTCCAACCGGATTGGCGCGGCGCCAGCGCCCTGGATCAGCTCGTAGATGTCGTTCATCGGCGTCTGAAGCTTGTCGAGCAGGGCCTGCACCTTCTTGCGGATCTCGGCCGAGATTATCGTCGCCTGCGCCGTCAAGGCGTCGGAGAGTTTCCCCAGCTGAGCTCGCGTCCGCAGGGCGAGGTCCCGCTCGCTCTGTAGCTCCAGCAACCGATCGATCTTCGTCTTAGCCTTGATATAGGTGTGGTCGCCTTGCTTCGACTCGATGTCGACGATGGCCTGATCGAGCGCAGCGAGCAGCTTGGCGATCGACGCAACGATATCGGCCGAGGCCGGCACGCCAGCCTGAGGCCAGCCGGCTATGCCGGCTTGATACGCGATGAGATCGGCTTTCAGTTCCGCTTCATCGTCGCCGACGAGGCCAATAAGCCCCGGCAACGCCGCCACCAATTGGGTATGAGCTTTGGTCGCCGCAGTCTTGGCCGCGTCGAGCACCTTCTTGGCGGCGGCATAATCGGCCAGCTCTTCCAGATGCTTGGCGATATGCCCCCGGATCGCCTCGGCGCTGCCCGCCGCCGTGTCAGCTACGGGCGTTTCACAGACCGGGCATACAGCAGGGGCCGGTGCACCTTCGGCGAAAAGCGGCTCTGCGGCTTTCCACAAAGCCTGAAACATGGTGCTCGCCGCCTTGCCGCGCTCTTCCGCTTCCTCCGCGACCGCGGCCGACAGCGCCCCCACGGCCGCATCAAAGGTCGGAATCGCGCCGCTGGCAACGGTCTCGCCGCTCTCCGCGTCCGTTACCTCCGTCCACAAGGCGGCCGCCGCATTGCGGATCTGACGCAGGCCTGCAAGCCCGATCTTGTTCTCTTCGGCCTTAGAGTCTGACTCAAAATTGCATTGCTGTTTTTATGGCTGCGATGCGCCTTGTCATGAGTTGGACGGAGGCGAGGAAGAGCCAGGCAGTTGCGCTTTCGATGGTTCGCTCGAAGTCCTTGGCCAATCTGCGGTTGCGGCCGAGCCAGGCGAAGGTTCGTTCGACCACCCAGCGGCGCGGAAGCACCTCGAAGCCCTGTGCGGCATCGGAGCGCTTGATGATCTCGACAGTCCACCGGCCGATCTTTCCCAGCACCGCCTTGAGCTTTCCGCCGGCATAGCCGCCATCGGCGAAGATATGGCGCAGCCAGGGGAAGCGGTAGCGAATGCTGCACAGGACATCTGGCGCGCCATCGCGATCCTGGACGTCGGCAGCGTGAACGATCGCGCCGACCAGGAGCCCTTGGGTGTCGGTGACGATGTGGCGCTTTCGACCCTTGATCTTCTTCCCCGCGTCGTAGCCGCGAGGGCCGCCACCTTCGGTGGTCTTGACCGATTGGCTGTCGATCACACCAGCCGTCGGCGAGGCCTCCCGGCCGATCGCCTCGCGCGCCAGCATCAGGAGTGCGTGGTTGATCGATTGCCACAATCCGCTGTCCCGCCATTGGTAGAAATAGTACTGCACCGTGGTCATTGGTGGAAACAGAGTGGGCGGCAGCATGCGCCACGGCAACCCGCCGCGCAGCAGATAGAGCACTGCCTCGACGATGTCCCGATAGCTCCATTTCGGGCGCCGCCCGCGCTTGGCCCGCACAGGAAGCAACCTCTCCAGCACGACCCATTCCGCATCCGTCAAGTCGCTTGGCAAACGCAGCTCCTCTCGGGCAAACTGTGCCCGAGTGATATCAGTCCACATTCTCGATCCCTTTGATGCTTCGCAACACCAATGGAATCAGAACTCGCTGATATCACTCAACTTATTTTTCGGTCGGACACTAAGTCGCTTGGCAGAATTGGAGTTCGATGAGGATCGCCTGGCGTTAACCCGCGCTTCTTTTCCATGGTTGCCGCCGGAGAATCTTGAAAGCCCAATAATGGCTGCGAACTCAATTGTCATCAACTCAAGTTTTCAAGGCGCAATTTGTAAGCACTCCACGCAATATTCATAATCAATATTACGCGGGCCTCAATAAATTGCCGACAGTCCCTAGCCCGTCTTATTCGCGAGAGGGCGCCTGAGAGGCTGGCGAGCGTGGTGTAAAGCGCTGATGCGGCGTAGGATTCGGTTGCGAAGCCAACCCCATCACCTCAACCGCGAACGCCACGCCCGCCATGACCGATGATACGATTCTGCCCTTCTCGTTTCCAGCCGTTCACGCCAAGAAAGTCACAGCTGCCTTCGATGGTGGACGCCTAACCTCGAATGGGGGCGTGATGCTTCTGGCGATGGCCGAGCGGCGTCTCGGTTTGGCCGACAATTTGGCCCGGGTGTTCCCGGATCGGCGCGATCCGACGCGGGTCGTGCACAGCCTTGTCGATATGTTCCGCGCGCGCATGTTCGCGATCTGCTGCGGCTACGAGGACGCCGACGACCTCGATCATCTGCGGTCCGATCCCGCATTCAAGCTGGCCTGCGGACGGCTGCCGGACAGCGGTCGCGATCTGTGTTCCCAACCGACGCTGTCGCGCCTGGAGAATGCTCCGCGCCTGCGCGACGTGATCCGACTGACCTACACTTTGGTCGACGCATGGATGGATAGCTACCCGCGCGAGCCGGCATCCGTCACGCTCGACATCGATGATACCTGCGATGTCGTCCACGGCCATCAGCAGCTCTCGCTGTTCAACGCTCATTATGACGAACGCTGCTTCCTGCCGATCCACGTCTACGACACGGAGAAGAGCCGGCCCGTGGCGGTCGTGCTGCGGCCCGGCAAGACGCCGGGCGGCGTCGAGGTGCGTGCCCATCTGCGCCGCCTGATACGGCATATCCGGACGCGGTGGCACAAGACGCGAATTACGTTCCGTGGCGACGGGCACTATGCTCGGCCGGAGGCCATGACGTGGTGCGAGAACAACGGCATCGACTACATCTTCGGTCTGTCCGGTACCAAGCCTCTCGCCAGAAAAGTCGACGAGGTCGCCGACGACGTTCGCACGCGACGCGCCATCGAGAACCTGCCTGTTCTGCGCGGCTATACCGAGACGCGCCACAAGGCAAAGTCCTGGGATCACGAACGGCGCACTGTCGCCCGTATTGAGGCGACGATGCTCGGCCTCGACATCCGCTTCGTCGTCACCAGCCTCGATGTCGGCTCGGCCGAGTGGATCTACGACAGCCTGTATTGCGCGCGCGGCCAAGCCGAAAATCTGATCAAGCTGCATAAGACGCAGCTCGCCTCCGATCGCACCAGTTGCCGTTCGGCGCTCGCCAACCAGGTCCGTCTCGTTCTCCACACCGCCGCTTATTGGTTGATGCTTACCGTGCGCGGCGCCATTCCCAAAGTCCGGGAATTGGCCACTGCCGAGTTCGCGACGCTGCGTCTTCGTCTCTTGAAAATCGCAGCCCGGGTCGTCGAAACCGCGAGCCGCATTCGCCTTGCGTTCGCCGCGGCATGCCCCGAAGCCGACCTCTTCCGCAGCTTGCCCGGCGCGCTGCTCCCGCTCGGCCCGTAACCGACCGGGCCTGCGCCCGCTCACCCGCCCCACTCCTCCAACGCGTACAAAACAGCTTGATGTAGAACCCGGTGACAAAAGGCCGGACGCTCACCCACGCCAGCCGCCAGCCCCCGTCAGACGTCAAGAACGACCGTGCTCTCGTGAATAGATCGGGCTAGAGCCCGGGTCCGTTAAGCCGCTCGCACGGTGACAAGGAAGCGGTCGACTTCGCGCCTGAGCCGGTTGCTCTCCGTCGACAGGGACTGTGCTGCCGAAAGCACCTGGGTGGATGCAGAACCGGTCTCGGTCGCGCCGTGCTGCACTTCGGTGATGTTGGACGAGACCAGCTGCGTCCCCTGCGCGGCCTGCTGGATGTTGCGCGAGATCTCCTGCGTCGCGGCGCCCTGCTCCTCCACCGCGGCGGCGATGGTGGATGACACTTCCGACAATTGTTCGATGGTGCCCGAGATGTCCTTGATGGCCTGTACGGATTCGTCGGTCGCCAACTGGATGCTGCCGATCTGCTGGCCAATCTCGCCGGTCGCCTTGGCGGTCTGCTCGGCGAGTGCCTTGACCTCGGAGGCGACGACGGCGAAGCCGCGGCCGGCCTCGCCGGCACGCGCAGCCTCGATGGTCGCGTTGAGCGCCAGCAGATTGGTCTGCCCGGCGATGGTGTTGATCAGCTCGACCACGTCTCCGATCTTAGCAGCGGCCTTGGAGAGCTCGCTGACCTTCGCCGTGGTGTGCCTCGCCTGGTCGACGGCCGCCGATGCCATGCGCGCGGAGGACTGAACCTGCCGGCTGATCTCGCTAACCGAGGAGGTCAGCTCTTCCGTCGCGGAGGCCACTGACTGCACATTGGTTGACGCTTCCTCCGAAGCGGACGCGACGTTGTTTGCAAGGTTTTGTGCGTGCCCCGCCGTCGTTGTCAGGGTCGCAGCGGATGCTTCCAGCTCGGTCGAAGCCGACGACACGGTTTCGACGATTTCACCGACAGCTGCCTCGAATTCACTGGCCAGGCGGTTCATGTCCGCCTTGCGCTGCCCGGCCTGCCGCCGCTCGTTATCGGCCTGCTCGCCACGCAGGCACTCGGCTTCGATCATGTTGGTCTTGAAGACATCGACGGCACCAGCCATTTCGCCGATTTCATCCTGGCGGCCGACGCCGGGGATTTCCACGGTCATATCCCCCTTCGCCAGCCGTACCATGGCCTGAACCATGGACGCGATTGCCTTGGTGACGGCCGGTGAGATCGTCAGTGAAAGGCCTGCGACGACCAGGATGGTGAGCGCCAGGGTGATCAGCATCCAACGCTTGACGCTCGCGATCGTGTCGGCCTCCTGGGCCTGCGCGGCGATATACCGCCGCTCGATGTCCTTCGCGATGTCCTCGATGTGGGGCTCCATCTGCGCATAGGCCTTCGACATGGCCGACGCACTGGCGGCAGACTGCTGGGCGCCATCGACCCATGCAACAAAGTCAGCCCGATATTTTTGCAGCTTGCTGTCGATGTCCGCCTTCATGGCCGACGCGAGGTCGGAGGCCTGTACGGCCTTCGCAAATTCGGTTGCGCTCTTCTCGAATTGATCAAGATAGGCACGGTCGCGACGAAGCATGAAATCCTTCTCGTGTCGGCGCATCATCAGCATGCTGGCGGCGAGCTTCGAATTATCGACCTGTGTCAGCTTCGCCTCGATGTCGTGCACGGAGGCGCGCAGTGCACCGCTCACACCCAGCTTCTCGTTCAAGCCAAGCCTTACCTCATTCTGCTCAAGGAAAGAGAACTGCTTGCGATAGTCGCCGAAGCCTTGCGCAAGGGGCGCAATCTTGTCGGAGAGAGACGTAAAACTGGCCGCCTTGATGGATGCGTCGAGGCGATCGATGTCGTCGTTGATGTTCGCGGAGAGCAAGCGGTGGCGCTTGGAAGAGTCCTCGTCGCGCCGCAGGATGAAGTCCTTCTCGGCTCGCCGCGCGTCCAATAAATCGCGTCCAAGCTTGTCATTCATGACGGACACCTTGCGAGCCTCTTCCGCAATAATTTGCGACGCTTCCTGATAAGCGTTGCCCCACAAATAGATGGTGCCGAACGCGATAAGGCCGAGAATATTCACAATTCCGATGAGGAGTATTTTGTGGCTCAGTCGCAGCGAGAACGACGTCATGATTGCATCCTGAAGTAGCGGTAAGTATCTGGTCTGCCGCAGAAAATTAGAGCATTCCGGCAAACGGAACGTAAATTATCCCAGCGAAAAGAGGATGCGGTATTTTTGCTGAGTCCGGGGGGAGGGTGTTGTCAAGCGTGGGCGTACCTCGACTGAGGTCGCAATTTTCGCTGCGTATGATGGCCGCACGTATCGGTTTCTTCGACGGTGCCATCACCCAGTTCTCGACTTCGTCGGGCGCCGTCAGAACTCACCGGCATCCTGCCTTCCTTGACCTTTCGGATCGAGGTTGGATTGGTGCACATGCCGGCGAAGCATGCGAGGGGTCGGCTCCCGTAGTCAATAGGAGGGACCCGCGCGCGCTGCGGAGTGCCCCACGGCTGACGCCGTTACGACGCCGCATCGAAGGACTGCGATCCGGCAGCAGCGGTGGCTTGAGACGCGCCATCCGCCGATAGCGTCGGAATGTGAGAAGGGCAGAAGGACGGGTGAGGGAACACGGTCTTAGAGACGGGATTTGGATAACCAGAATATGTCCAGGAGCTTTGAGCTCGCCAGGCCGATTTGGACCTAATCCGCGTATCGCCATACAGGCCCGCGGCGTGCGAATGCCGCAACTTATGAGGCCCGGACACACGACCGCACCTGATCGCATGTTCTCAAGTTCGTCGATAAAAACTTCTTGCATTCCCGGGGCATCCACACACGGACATATGGACGCAAGCGATCTGATCAAAACACTGCAAAAAGACCCTTGCGAGGAGAGGGCCGTCCACATATGGGGTCTCGACGACGCCGATGGGGGTCAATGTTCGATCAGCATTCACACTTAAAGCAGCCACCCCCGTTCGCCAAACGCAGAAAGATCAATTCCATGAGGAGCATACCACCCCTCCGAGCCATAACGGGCACCGAGTTTCAGCGCGACCTCCTTGTTGCCATAAGGAATCCGCAGCGGGGTCCTGATTGAGGTTGCTGGCACGGGAGCCATTGAAGCGGCATCGGTGCCAACTTTTTGTTTTCGAGACCTCTTATAATTGGGCGGCGCAGCCTGACGTGCACTCGACCCTACCGGCCTGTTGGAGTTTTTGGATTTAAGCTTGCGGGGTCTTTTGCTTCGATTCGTATCAATCCACGCGGACATCGCGGCCGAGTTGGTCCGCGCATCATCGGGGATGATGAGACCTTTCCCCTGCGCCAGCTTCTTGGCGTACAGCAACTGTGCTGCACTTACCGATTTGAGGCCGAGCTTACCGGCCGTTTCACCGTCAGACTTTTTAGGCGCATGTTCGCTAAGGAATTTGCGACAGATCGATATCGAGGTCTTATAGCCGGGCGGTGGTTTTATTCTCTTCTGCCGGACGAGGCTGTCAGCAAAGCGTTTCATCGCAGGCGTCGGTGGATATGTTGCTGTGCCGTTGCCCCCTGAGCTGCCAAGCAAAGAAGGTCCTCCCGCTGTAGCACCCTCCTTCAGCTTGCTGATAATGCGCTCGGCGACATCGCATACGGCGTCAATCGCGCCGACCATCTCCTGTTTGCCCACCACGACATCGTCGAGCAGGCATTCAAGTTGCGCCGTCACGCCCGGATCGACTAGCGCTGGATCGGCTTGTTTGAGAACGCCGAACAATGACAGGCCGGTCTCGGTCGGCACAATATTCTTTCCCTGGGCAATCAGGAAACCCTGCTTCTTCAGCCCGCCAATGATCTCGGCTCGGGTCGCAGGCGTGCCAATACCCTTAGCTTCCTTCAAGCGATTCCGCAGAACCTCGTCATCAACAAAACGCCAGGCATTCTGCATAGCCTCGATCAGAGTGCCTTCGTTGTAACGCGGCGGCGGCCGGGTCTCCTTGTTCTCAATTTTTGGATCTTGCAGTCGCGCGGTCTCGCCGTTGCGCAGTGGCGGCAGCAATTGCGCCTCATCGCCCTTTTCGTCGGCGGGTTGCCACTCCGGGAATGCGGCTCGCCAGCCGAGATTGATAGGCTGGCGACCGGTAGCGCGGAATTCGACGCCGCGCACATCGAGCGTTGCGGTTGTCTGGCGGTAACGGAAGTCGGGCATCAGGGCGGCCATATATGCTCGCGCGATGACGTCAAAGAGTTTCTTCTCGTCAGACGACAGGCGAGGCCATACATCCGGCAATTTGTCGATGGTGTTGACGTTGGGAATGACCGCGTGGTGGCTCGCTCCCTCCAGCCCCTGGTCGTAGAAGATGCCGCTCGCGCCTCTACGAGTCACCGGCGGCTCGGGTACCGGGATCGCACTGAACGATTGACCCACCCGCAGTCCGGCTATGATTCGCGGCACATCCGATATCAAGCTCTGCGGCAGGTAGCGCACTTCGGCACGGGGATAAGTGATGATCTTCTTACCTTGGCCGTCATACAACTCCTGCGCCACTTCGAGCGTTTTGCTGGCTGACCAGCCGAAGCGCGAGCCGCAGAGCTTCTGCAACGACGGCAAATCATGCAGCTTGGGTGGCGCTTGCCGCTTATCCTCGACGCGCACGGTAAGCGCGCCCTCGAAGCCGTCAGCCGCTTTGACTACGTCCTGGGCGATCTCGCGTTTAACAATTCGTTCCGGCGGCGCGTGCCGCATCTGGAATTGCCCGCCCGCAACTTTCGCAGTGGCGATAATTTCGAAATAGGCAAGCGGCACGAAGTTCCGGATTTCCAACTCACGCTTGCACACAATTGCTAACGTCGGCGTCTTTACACGACCAACCCCGATCACTCTTCGCGCGCCTTGTCCCAAGATGACAGTTGCGGTGCGAGTGAGTGACAGGTTGTAAATCTGATCGGCCTGGCGGCGGGCTACGGCAGCAGCGTAAAGGCGAGCATATTCGGCATTTGGCTTTGCCCTACCGAATGCCTCGCGGATGGTCTGCGAATCCTGAGCGGTGAACAGCACCCGCATCACCTGACCGCGATACCCGTAATGTTCAAGAATTTCCTGACCGATCAGTTGACCCTCGCGGTCGCAATCGGTTGCAAGCCAAACTCGCCTGGCAGTGCGCAACGCCTCGCGAATGGCCTTGAGCTTAGCGGCCTTGTTGCCACCCTCTGCCGGGCGCGTTCCGTAAAGACCTTCAGGCCGTAGAAGTATCGGCGACCATCGCTTCCAGGCCGGAACAACGTCCTCCGGTTCGAGGAGATCGAACAAATGGCCCTCTGCTGGAAGAACATCGCCGTAGTGCGAACCAATTGCAGCGCGGACATCTTTGGCCTGGCTGGTTTTCTCCGTGATGACGAACTGATCTGCCATGTCGACCCACTCGGGAGGATGGCCGGGTCGAAAGGGCCGATGCTCCGATTGACAATGGAACATATAGAGAACACAATTTAACTGCCGGGTCAAGTCGTTGGAGTCGGACCGTGGCCGAGGTCACCTATTACGTGGACATGGTCTTTCGCGACGACGAATGCCGGGTGCGGACTGAAAACGCCCCCGAAAGCTTCGTCACCCTCAAGCACATGGCCAACAATCTGATCCGCAGGGTGCCCGGAAAAGACTCTCAACGCCTCAAACGCATGACCGCCGCCTGGGAACGACGACTTCCTCGCAAGCCTCATCGCCCCTTAAAATCCTTCACCCGTTCCCCCGCCGATGCTTTCCGGTCGGGCTATGACTTGCCGCTATCCCCCGACCTTGCGCGAGCGCGCCTGCCGCGCTACGCGCCGATCGGCCTGGTTCTTCTTGCTGATCGCGGAGGTGAGTTCGTCATAGTCGACGCCGCTTTTCTTCAGCGCCCGGCGCGCGTCGTCGACGTCGAAGCCGAGCAATTCGAGGACGCTCATGTTGAGGCTCGATGCGATCCGCTCCATGGTCTTGAACGTTGGATTACCGAGGCCGCGCACGATCGTGTAATAGGTTCCGCGCGCTATGCCTGTCTTCGGCTGGAACGCCTCCATGCCGCCGTTCTCGATTTCGAGCTGCTGCAGCCGGATGGCCAGCATTTCGTTGAGGATCGAGTGATCGGGGGGCAGGGGCTTTCGAACGCGCGCCATGGGAACAGATGTGGACCGGGAGCAGGGTTAGGCCGCACGATGCGGGCGCGAGAGACATTAGCCAGTATATTGAATGTTTCAAGATGGGCTGCGGCTGCCCGAAAAGAATCGATTGGCTCGGTCCGGACGGGCGGGCGCTGAGATCGGCCGCGATCTTCGTGCCGCGCTTATCCCCACGCGGGAGCGGCCCGTTCGGCGGCGGCTGCCCAGTCGCGCCAGTGACCGGAGCGCAGCGGAGCAGGCCGGGAGCCGGCCCGCGCTCCCCAAAAGCGCCGTAGGGACGGCGGAGGGCCTGTGGTCAGGTGCCGCGCGTGGGCGGCAATCGCCCCGCTTTCTTCAGGTGCTCATGAAGAATCCGATCGATGACGCGCAGCGGATGCGTCCGTTCTTCGGCCGCCATCTGGCGTAGGACCAGATCGATCGGGTCAGGCAACCGTAGGGCATAGGGCCGCGAGGACGATCGTTCGCCATAGGCGTCAAATGGATTGCGCTTCGCCTCGGCCTTACCTCGAGCGGCCCTGAGGGCAGGCTCGCCCCCGCGGGCCGGGCTCTCGTCTCGTTGGGGTGCGGGCGCGGCTGGCCGATCGTCATAATCCGGCGTGACAATGACGGGCGTTGCAGGCGGCGCGGCCGTGCGCTGCGAACGAAATGTGTCGCGGGGGAGGGCGGGGCGCTCAGGCTTGGAGCCTTGTGCGGAATCGCTCATGCGGCGGCGCCGTCCGTTTTTGCGCCCTGGCTCGCGGCGAGGAGTTCGCGCACGACCTGGTCGGCGTTGTAGCGGGCCTTGCGGATCGATTCGTCCTTGTCGTTCATTTGGTAGAGCGTGCCATAGCCGCTGGTCATGCTGCGGTAGGTGACGCGTCGATAGAGCGTGTTGGCGCAGACCGGCACGCCCTCGGCGTTGAAATAGGCAAGAACCTCGCGCAGCGGCCGGGTGTTGCGGTCGAGGCTGTCGTATTCATTGAGCAGCACGCGATGCTGGCTTATCGGAAGGTTCGATTCCGCGGCGTGGCGCTCGAGGTTGCGAATGGTGCGCACGACCTGCGAGGCGTCGAAGGTGTGCGCCTTGCAGGGCAGGACGACGAGGTCGGCGCGCAGCGCCGACTGAATCAGCGCCTCTCCGTAATAACCGGGCGTGTCGATGACGACGACGTCATAGGCGTCGAGCCGCTCGATCGCCTGGGCGAGGGCGTTGGCGTCCGGGGCGCGCACAAGATCGATTCCGTCGGGGCTGACCCCGCGCGCCACCGAAGAGGCGTGCCACTGATAGGACGAGCCCTGTGGGTCGGCGTCGATGATTGCCGCGGAATAGCCGTGCCGCGCAAATTCGCCGGCGAGGATGATGGCGACGGTGGTTTTGCCGCTGCCGCCCTTCGGATTGGCGACGGCGAAGATGCTCGGCATGGGAAACCTCGTGAGGCAGGGCGGCATTGCCGCAATGGTGCGAACGCAACATACAATAAAATGAATGTAGCGCAATAGAGGGTTGCGGCGTTGCGGCTTTTCGGCAATGCCGGCATGCTGGAATCCAGTGATGCGGTCTAAACCAACTGAGACAAGGCGTTGTCGCGGACTTGCCGCATTCCGGACTTGTTGTATTGCGGGGTTGTCGCGTTGCGGTCGTGCGGCATTCCAGCATCGCCGCTTTAACGCAACCCGGCATCAGCGAAATGCGGTAATTCTGCAATACCGAACGCTATCGTCGCTATCTCCGAACGGTCGTCTGTCGCTTTCTGTGATTGGTCATGAGGCGCTTCGCGCCGGACGCCCATGTATTTCCTACGGACTGGCCTTACGGGCCGTGGCCGCCCTTCCTGGCGTTTTAATAGTCAGTATATTGTATCTTGATTGACAAGATACCGGTTTGTGGGCCACAACCGAGGAGGCTGCTGACGCAGCCCTGGCGCTAGCGCGCAGGGGGATCTCGTGCCGATCGGCAGACGGGATTTCCGTGGTGGGTGCCGGTGCCAGGGATCGGCCGGAAAGAGGAGGGGCGGTTTGACGCGTTCGTCTGCAAAACCTCGCCGCAAGCCGCGGCTGCGGACCGAGCTTTCCGAATCCGACGAGCGGCGCCTGCGAGAGGCGGTTGCGTTGTTCGGGCTGCCGAAGGCCGAAGTGGTGAGGCGTCTGATCCGGGCGTCCGTGCAGGCCGGGCCAGCGCTCTCGGCCGAGAACACGCGGGCCGTGGTCGAATTGGCCGGGCAGGTGCGGATGGTTGGCCGCAATCTTGCCCAGGTACTCAAGGCGATCCATCGCGGACACGCCGTGCGCATCGAGGACACCGAAGCTGTATGGCGCGGACTGCATGACGCGGTCGTGGCGATCAACGATGAGCTCACCGAAATGACGGTCGCCTATGGCTCGAAGCTGCGCCGGACGGCCGGATTGGCGCCGCCGGAGGAGCAATGAGCCGGGCGGCACAGATCGAATGGTGGGCGCAGCAGGCTGAGGCGATGCGGCGCGCCGTCGCGAGCGGCAGCGAGGCGCGCCGACGGCTCGGAGCTGATGGCCTCATCGATGAGCCGCGCACGGGGCGGGCGCCGGCGGCCCAAGAGATTCTGCAGGGGCGCACGATCGCCGGCGGAATCGATGAAGAGCGCCGGCGCGGCTTGCCATTCTTGTCAGGCGGCGGCGGAAGCGCGCCGGCGGGCGCGGGGCCGAAGAGCGCGCCGGACTCGCCGGTTGAGGGCGGCCCTTCCGGCGGCGCGACAGGAGGTGCGCTCGGACGCGCCAGAAAACTCGCGGCGGGCTATCAGCCCGCGGTCGTCAAGGTCGTCTCGTATGCGCGCGGCGCCGCGCGGGCGACTGCGACCGGACAATATGTGCAGCGTGAGGAGGTTGCGCTTGAAACCCACGACGCCCGCCTGCTCGCCGATCGCGAGGCGGTTGCGGAGGAAATCAAGGCCTGGTCGGCTCACTTCTCGAAGCGGGCGGAGAGCCAGGACGTCGCCACGATCCGGCTGAGACTCGACGGCGTGCGTGACACGATCGAAGGACGCCAAGTTTACGAGAAAGCTATCGCTGCGGGCTTTGACGGACATCGTCACGCGTGGCGTCTCGATGCGAGGCGCGCCGGTGAACTCGAAGCGCGCGTGGTCGTGGCGATGGCCGGTGCGCAAAAAGAGCGGTTCCGCATCCGACAAGATCGGATAGGCCCTGAGGGCGAGAGGCTCAGCCGCCGCCTCGACGCGCGCTCTGAAGAGGCTGTCAAGACGCGGATCGAAGCTGCGATGTCCCATTCTGCACATGTGATAAGCATCGTCCCACTGGCGAGCAGTCATGGCCGGGACGGGGTCATTCATCAGTTGACCAGGCTCGGCCAAGAGGGCGCGGCGGTCGACAATCGCGGCAGGCCGATCTCGGAGGCTTCAGAAATTCGGGCCGCAGCGCGGGAATGGGGCCCGTCGCTGCGCTCGCAGTCATCGCGCGATACGATGCATCTGATTATTTCGGCGAAGGCCGGAACGGATGTCGCGGCCCTGACCAACGCCGCCCGCGCCTTTCTTCACGGTCGCTTCGGCGAGCACAAATTCATCTTCGGCGTCCATACCGACAAGGAGGCCGACGGGCATATCCACGCCCATGCGATTGTCACTGTGCGGAACGAGGCCGGTCAGAAAATCCATCCGAGCCGCGCGACCTTCCGCGACTGGCGCGAGGCTTTTGCGCAACATGCGCAGGCGCAGGGGCTGAAAATCGTCGCGACGTCGGCGCGGGAGCGGGCGTCCTCACAGAGCTACGGCCCGAAGGACAAAGCGATCGTCGCGGCGGCCGAACGGCCGCGGCCAGGGCGTGAGGCGCGCGACCGCGCCTATGCCGCCGATCCGGCCAACCAAAGGCTCATCGCCAACGCCCGCCAGCGTATCCGCACCGCCCGATCCAATCCGATCCGCCTGCCGGCGTCTGAGCAAGCGCGCGGCGTTGTCTCTGAGAGCGTTTCGGCCTGGAGCGCCGTCGTTCGGGAAAATCCCGAGAACGTGGCCGCCAAGGAAATGCTCGAGCGGCTGACGATGGCGCAGACGATCGGCGCGATCCTGCATGCGATCGAGAACCGGGTTCAGAATTTGAGCAAGGAGGATGCGATGGCGGTCACGTCGGAGCGGATGGCGAAGGATCTGCGTCTCATGAATGAGGCGGTCGCGCGCACGACCGATCTCCTCGAGGGCGCGACCAAGGAGCAGTTTCGCGAGATGTCCGCGCGCTATCTCGAAACCCTCGCCAATCGGATCGATCTGCAGCGGGCTCAGGAAGGGGGCGTCGAGACGCTGTTCCGGGCAGAGGTCGAGAAGATCGTCGGCGCCAATGCCGATCGTCTGATCGCGCGGGCCGAGGCGATCGGCTCGCAGGAACAACGCGAGGCGGCCTCGGCGCAGCGCTTGGCCGATCGGGCGATCGAGGCCGAGCGCCGCAAGGAGATTGGAGGCGCCCTCGATCCGGAATCGCAACGGGAGATCGTTGCCGAACGCGCCGTCGTCGCCTCGTCGCAGCAATCCGCCGCGCGCGAGGCAAGGGAAGCTGCTGCGGCAGTCGAAGCGGCGAAGCTGCTCGCCGACCATCCGGCGCGACCCTTGCCGCAGACGTTGGCGGAAACCGACGCCTTGGCGAAGCTGCGTGCCGAGCAGGGGAAAGTCCTGCAGGAAATCGAAGGCGAGCGCGAGGAGGCGAAGTCGATCAAGAGCGAACGGATGAAATGACAGACGTGCTCTGCTCGGGGACCTCGCGACAATCAGCGAATCAGTTTGGATCGCAAGGCGATGGCGATTGCATGACCTTTGGTCACGGCGCCGAGTTTTTCGCGTGCTGAGAGGAGATGTTTGACGACGGTGGATTTCGAGATGCCCAGAATGAGGGAAATCTCCCAGTCCGTCTTGCCCTCAGCCGCCCAGAGCAGGCAATCGAATTCGCGCGGTGTCACCTGTCCGAGTAGCCGGCGTCGCGTATCTCGATAATGAAGAAAGTTGCCGACTGCGTAGCTCGCAGCAAAGCTTAAGATCGCGCGGCCTTCTGGATTGATGCTCGCACCGGAGCCGCCGAACGACACGGCGGCGAAGCGGCCGTCGAGCATCGAAACGGGAACGACGTGCCCGGCGCGCAGGCCGAATTCCGACGCTTCGCCTTGGATTAGCTCGACATCGTCCTTGGACGGGCAGGACTCGTAGGCGTCGTCCCAATCGAAGGGTGTCCGGTCGCGCTGAAGGCGATGAACGATCGGATCGCGAAAGACATAACCCTGGTCGAGGTATCGAGAAGTCCATTCGGACGGGAGCCGCTGAAACAAGATGCGCGACTTGATTTCCCTTGGCGGGGCGGGCTCTGTTGGAACAAACCCGGCAAAAAGAGCGCTGAAACCATGGGGTGCCGCAATATTCAGCAAGCATCGTTCCACCGCAGCTGCGTCCTTGGAGCGCTCAATGCTTTCGATGAACCGCCACGTTTGGTTGAGAGTGTCAGTCAAAAAGTTTCATCCGCTGATTTGCCTTGAAGTGGCTTTTTGGCCATCGGCCACGCTTAAGCCAGCGCAGTGCTGCCATTGGATAGAGGCGGAAATGGGTTTTGCCTGTTGTTGCAATTCGGAATGGCGGCAACCCGAGTTTTTCTGGAGGAGGACAGGCCCACTGCGCCAAACGGGATCGTTGTGTGGCTGGATTTTCGTCTCTACTGGACGGAACAAGCAAGTTGACGCGCGCCGAAACCTGACAGGCGCTCGTCGAGCTGCGCGGCGTCATCGAGGTGGAATGCCTGAAGCCGATCTCGGAATGGCCGGAACCGGAAGTACCGAGGTCCTCATCGATGACCCCCACCTGATCGCGTCGCCAACCAAGCCGCGCGGCGCGTTCGGCTAACTCGTACTGACGGGCAGTGGACTGTCCGTCGTCAGATAATTTGAGACTGATCAGGCGGTTTGAGAAGGGAGGCTCTGGTTCACGCGGATTAGAGTTTAAGCGGCCTGCAGCCGATGCTGCAAGCGTCGGTTTGCGATGGTGTCGCGCTTGATGCGGTTGCGTTCTGCAAGGATCGCCTCGGCCCTGCCGAAGTAGACGTCGGCTGGTGTGAGGTTGTCGATGCTCTCGTGGTAGCGAACGTGATTGTAGTGTTCAGGAAGGCGCGATCACGCCGTTGGTGCTACCGCCTCTCATCCCGCACGAACGGATCTTCAAGGAGTTCGATGCCTATCTGCGATCAGAGCGCGGCTTGGCCCCGAAGTCCATCGTCCGCCATCTCCCGGTCATCCGTAGGTTTTTGCACGAGGTGTGCTCCGGCAGCGTCGCCGCCCTGTGCAAGATCAACCAAGAGGACGTGATCCGCTACATTGAGCGCCACGCCCAGGATTGGAGCCCGGGAACGGGCAAGGCGACGTGCTGGTCGTTGCGTGCCTTTCTCCGTTACCTCCACCATCGGGGGCTGAACTCGCGCCCCTTGGCGGATTGCGTTCCATGAAGAAGCTCTTGAAATCGGCCGGCACGCCGCCGTGCGTGTTGATCACGAACAAGCTCCGGTCGTACCGCTCGTCGAGGGTGAAAATGGGCTTTCAGCTCGAACGTCGGCAGGTCTAGGCGACGACGCGGGCGGAATGAAATCGTGTCCTCATGCTCAGCGGCTTCTTTCTCTTCACATCCACTATCCCGCATCGCCAGGCTGCGTCGCGCGAGTGCGACTTGGGACGAACTCTCCACGACAAGCCGTGTTGCCGAATCTGGATCTCAGAGATTTGCCTTTTCGGCTCAGCGGTCGATCGACTTGACGATGGCTCTGAAGGGCGTGCCTCCATAGGCTAGTTACATTCGTTACGATGGAAGCTCACGTCGCAGTGCCTGCTAGAGCATGACGCATTTATACGGAAACATATCCTGAATTTTTGAGATAGTTGGCGCACTCCTCGTTGGAGAAGAGATCGAGGAGTTCGCCGACCTTTCGCCAGGTTGCCTCGACGTCGCGTGGCTCTGCGGCTCGGATCAGGTGTTTGAGTTTGGCGAAGACCTGCTCGATCGGATTGAGATCGGGACTGTAGGGCGGCAGGAAGAGCAGATGGGCTCCCGTGGCGCGGACGGCGTTGCGCGCCTGCTTTCCCTTGTGACTACCGAGGTTGTCGAGGATCACGACCTCGCCCCTTGTCAGAGTTGGCGCCAACACCTGTTCGGCATAGAGGGTGAAGAGCTCACCATTGATCGGGCCGTCGATCACCCAGGGCGCGCTGATCCGGTCGTGGCGCAATGCTGCGATGAAGGTCATGGTCTTCCAGTGCCCGAAGGGCGCAGATGCCTGGAGACGCTGCCCACTCGGTCCCCAGCCGCGCAGCGGTGCCATATTGGTCTTGATCCAGGTCTCGTCGATAAAGACCAGGCGCGAAGCGTCGATCCTGCCCTGATGGGTCTTCCAGCGCGTCCGTTTACGGGCGACGTCGGGACGATCTTGCTCGGCCGGCAGCATCGTTTTTTTGAAGCTCAGCCCTTCAGCGTGCACAAACGTGTGTTTCGGCGTGGGGGTCCCATCATTTCAATTCATTGAAATCAATGGCCTGAAGGGATCCCGACGACGCCGATGGGGGTCATTTTTCGATCAGCATTCACACCGTGCGAACTTGGCTCGCCTTGACCGAGGGAGCTTAGGGCTCCCAATCGAGCCGCTCGGCGTCCTCATCGTGGCGGCGCGCCTCTTCCTCGTAACTATCCGCAAGGCTATCGAGAGCCTTCGCGGTGCGAGGATGTTCATAGGCGAGCTCCGCGGCGAATTTGCGGTACTTTGCTGCCTCGTCTCGCTCCAGATTGCCACCATCCCGCGGCAATCGCGAAGTGATACCACGCCGATTTCGTCTCCCGATCCAAAAGCCGTCGAACATCGGCTTGCTGTCAAAGTCGTCGATGACCTCGCGCACCGCCTCGGCAGGCCAAACGGCGTCAGTGCCATTCGGCGACGCAGAGAGCATAGCGCCGATACGGCTGTCGGCGATGTCGCCGCGTCCAGCGGTTTTGGCAAGTGAACGCGCCTCTTTGATCCAAGCCTTCAGTACGGCGGAGTCGATCGTGCCATCTTCGCGGGTCCCTGGAATTCGGTTCCAAAGTTCAAGCAGCCGGAAAGCCTGCGTGGCGACCGTTTGCGCCCGTTCCGGGTCGGTTTGCTCGGGCTCGACAACACCGCTGTCCTCGCTAGGCCTATAGACTGCGCGGAGCATTTCGATGAAGAGTGACGGTTGTTCGGAGAGCGCCGTTAGCAAAGCCTTTGGTTGCCTGCGAGAATGCTGTAGCAGCGGCAGATAAGCCCATTCCAATCGAGCGAGGGTATCCGTCGCAACCTCTGCTTCTAGCCGATTGAGGATTTCGATGACATGGTGCTGGAACATCGTCACTTCGTTGCCGTCGCTGTCCTCCCCAAAAGGCTGTTTCACCGCCTCCGTCAGCATCGTCATCACGAGATCGGTTGGCAGTCGACGTTGCTGGTCGCGGCCCGCAAGGTGCACGGCGTGCCGCGCACGACCGACCGCGATCAGCTTGCGCACCGCAAAGGCAGCGGCATCATTGTCCTCTTCTATCCAGAGGATTGGCGCACGTTGCCAATACACCCGCGCGATCGCCTCGCCGGCCTGCGTTACCTGATCCCAGGTCCAACGCTGCTGGGGCAGCGCGCGCAGGATAGCAAGTAGCGCTGTATCCCCCCACTTCTTCTTGCGCGCTTTGGCGATAAGTGCCGCGGCCCACGGCTCCTTTCGATCTCGGAACACGGAGATGATCAGGCCGTGAGCAACGTCGCGCTCGCGCGGATCGTCGCTGCGCAAGCACGCTTCCAGAAGTTTATTGATGTCCGGCTCATCAAGACCGACTTCGAAAAGCGCCTTGCCGATGAAACCGGCAGTCGATACAAGACGAGCTAGCCGGAGGATTCCGTCGATGCCCTGTGTGGAGAAGATGTTCCTTGCTGCCTGCCGTCGCGCTTCGTCGACTTGGCGCTCGTTGGCCTGCCAGCCCTGATGCGACGGGTTTGGCAGGCTCACTGATGGTTCGAACAGCCACGCCACTTGTTCAAGCACATCGGAGGGAGCCAACCGGTCATGGATGGCCGCGAGACGATCAAGCTCCGCTGCGGGTAGCGACCAATCGGCATCGGCAAACTGCCGATGATGGTGGAGCAACTTGCGCAGGCCGGTCCATAGCTCTGACCGATCTGATTGGGTCTTGATCCGCGGCTCAGCCTTGTCGAGGAGGTCGATGGCTGCATCGCGATTCGGCGCTATATCGGCGAACCGGTCGAGCAGATTCAGCCAGCGCGGAACGTGCAGACTAACGTCAGCCAGGATGCGTTCGCTGATGGCGGTGGCGCCGCGCGCGATGAGCGGCCAGGTCACCGCCTCTATCTTGTCGACCGTAAAGTCGCGCCAACGTGGGTCCGGCGAAGGACTGGATGTATCATGTCCCCGGGGCAGCACGTTCAGCATCAGCACGTTCAGCATCAGCTTCCAGGCCGCATCGCTCTCGCGTTTGCGGGTCAGGTCCAGAGCGCGCAGGCGCTGATCGAGGGTCGCATAAGTTTGCGGCGACCAGAGCAAGTGTATTTGGCGAAGGCTGTTAGCCGGACGATTCATGTAGCGACCGGGCGGGTTATCGATGGCATCCAGCCTCGCCAGCACCAGCGTCACTTGTGGCAGAAGCTCCGGCGACCAAGCCAGCGATTCGAGAGCCCAAAGCAGGTCAGACAGGTGTTCCGTTCCGGCCAGGCCTCCCTCGTCCGTGCCAAACAACGCGCGAATCGGCGGATCATTTTGATTAAGGCTGTCCTCGATGGCCGTGAGGAAGGCGCTTGGGGAGGCTTCCGCGAGCAGTCGGAAGGCGCGCGAGAGCGACCACCAGCGTCGTTTGTCGGCATCCTTCAAAAGCTTGCGGACGATGGCGTCCGCGCGCCGATGAGCGTTCGGCATTGTTTGAATCTTGTCGCCCCACAGGGCGAGCAGGATCAGCACTTCGCCGACACCATGGCGCAGCAGTCCAGAATAGTCAGGGCGAACCCCTCGGACTGAAGCCATCCAGCGATCATCCGGGTCTATGTCGTAGCGGGGATCGACCGAGCCGAGAATTTCCTGTGCCGCCGCCTCGAAACGGCCGATGTCGGCCGCGGTCAGGTATGGTGCCAGCAGCAGCCATGCGTCGGGAGGCGAGGCGACCCGCCAGGTCGAGCCAACCTTGCGCAGCGGGCTGTCGAGCTCGCCGACATATCGGGCGAGTTCGCCGGCGACGTCGTCATAGGGTTCAGCCGCCAATTGGGAAAGCTTGACCTTGTCCGCCTCGGACTCGTCATCCCATCCCCCAGCGAGCAGCGCCGCTAGCAAGGCGCGCGGTGGCGCCTCTTGCGCCCAGTCCGGAAGCCGACCCGGCGCTGTCGGAATCAGCCGTCGAAGAACGGCAAGATTTCTCGCGCTATCGCGCGCAAGCGCGTGCGCCCGCGCCTCGGCGACACCGGCGTCGATCAGCGCGCTGGCGATGCCTTCACGGGAGGGGCGCGCCAGCTTCCGGACCTCGCCAGGTGACACGGGGCGATCATCGTACGTCTGCAACACAAAATGTCCGCGGTCCGCCAGACTGCGCGCGAGCCCGGGGTTCGGTTCAGTGAGCACGAGGATCAGCGGCGCAGGCGCATTCGCAAGTGCGCGAGCGGCCGCGGCGTCAGTTACGACGAGGCACCGCGCGCGGTAGTGGGCGGCCGCCTCGTCCGGCAGCGTATTCAATGTGGCGTAGAAGAAGGCGGCGGCTTCCTCGGTCGTGGTCGCCTCGATAGAGAGAACCGATGGCTCACCGCGGAGCCAGCGCAGAATTTCGGCAGCGTCCTCGTCCCGGTCACTCAGAACCAGATCCTCGGTCAGCGGCCACTTGGTGGCGAGCGACCACTCTTCCCAGACCTCTTCGAGCTGACGCGTGCCGGGTGGCCGTTTATTGAGGCGTGTGGCCAGCCACAATCCGACGGCGGGCGTCTGTTCGATCCAGTGGACGAGGTCATCGGCGTCATAGACCCGGACGGCGCGCCAAGGACCCTCGATCTCTCGGGCCTCGGCCCATTCACTCTTCTTCGGCCAATGACGGGGGGTAACAAAGATGTAGGTGGAGGTCGCAGGCTTCAGCGGCGAGGGTTTGGCTGTCCTTTTCTTGTAGTCTTCAGTCGCCTTTTGCGCGATCCCTCCGCGCTGACTGCCAATTTCCCAGCCGGCCTCGCCTTGCGGGACGTAAGCGCCTCCTTCGGCGGCGAAGGTACGACCGTCCCAGCCCGAATATCGGATGCCTTCGTCCGATGGGAAGCGTAGCTCGACCGAGGGCCCGGAGGTGGCACGGATGAGATATGCCAGCAGAGTGGGGAGGCTCGCCGCGCCATCCAGGCGGTCTGCCCAGATAGCTAGATCTTCGGCATCCACCCAGCGGATCGGTGCGCCTGGACGCTCGGACTTGGCGATTTGGGGGATCGGAGGGCCGATCACCGCGCCGGTCGTCAAGAAGTTGATGCCAGCGGCTTCCAGTGCGTCGCGGATAGCCTGGGCATTATTTGCCACTGGCGCGCGTCGACCTCGTTCAAAGTCGGCTATTGTCGAGGTCGCCACGCCCGCGTTCTTGGCGAGGTCCCGCTGGGACCAGGCCAAGAGCGCGCGCGCGGCGCGTACGTGCTTTGGGGTCAGTTTGATATTGGGACTGGACGGCGGCATGTCATACGAAATATATGACGTCAGTTACGATTTCCCAAATGTTCTTTATCGTCGGCAAGATGTATTACTTGCCAACAAAAGATAACAAGATGGCGAAACGTCATATAAATCATCGCGAGCGTGCCCTCAGCCTGGTCCAGGATCGAGGCATCGCCCGCGCGCGCGACTTCAAGGCAGCCGGTATTCCGCTAATCTACCTGAAGCGCCTGACGGACAGCGGGGAACTCGTTCGACTCGGAAGGGGACTCTACCAGGATCCGGAACGGGTAGGAGAAGACATCGCCCATAATCTTGCCGAAGCCGCACGGGCGGTTCCCAATGGCGTCGTCAGTCTTGCAAGCGCGCTACGACACCATGGGCTGACCACCCAACTGCCGCACGCCGTCTGGCTGACCATCCCGCACAAAGCCAGGACCCCGAAGGCCGATGGCCTGCCGCTCGAGATCGTCCGGGCGACCGGTGAGGCGCTCACGGCCGGTGTCGAGCATGTGCAGGTTGAAGGTGTCGACGTTCCGATCTACGGCGTGGCGAAGACCATCGCCGATTGCTTCAAGCATCGACGCCATATTGGCGAGGATGTCGCCATCGAGGCGCTGCGTGATGCGCTTCGCATGCGGAAGACGACGGTGGCCGAGATTCTGCGATACGCCGAGATCGATCGCGTGGCCGAGCGTATCCGTCCCTATCTCAAAGCGCTGCAATGACACCCAAACCTCTTAAAAACATCAGGGCCTCGATCCGCCAGCGCCTCCTCAATCATGCTAAAGCGCATGGTGACGACTATCAGCGAATCCTCACGCGCTACGCGATCGAGCGGTTACTTTTCCGATTGAGCCAGACGGAAGCGCGAGAGGGATATATCCTCAAGGGCGCTATGCTCTTCGTGACCTGGCCAGAACAAGTCTTCCGGCCTACCGGTGATCTCGACCTTCTCGGACATGGAGATCCCGACTCTGGCGCCATCACCGAACTGTTCACCCGCATCTGTCAGGTCGAGATGCCGGCCGACGGCATCATCTTTGACCCGTCCACCTTGCGGGTGGAGGAAGTCCGCGAGGAGGAAAAATACCAAGGCGTTCGATTGACCCTGAGTGGCCGCTTGGGTACGGCGGTTATTCCTGTCCAGGTGGATATCGGCTTTGGGGACCGCGTCTATCCCGCGCCCAGCCGCAAGAATTTCCCGAGCCTGCTTTCCGATCTGCCTGCGGCCGACGTTCTAATGTACCCGCCCGAGACCGTCGTGGCAGAGAAATTCGAAGCGATGCTTCGCTTCGGCGAAACGAATGGCCGGATCAAAGATTTCCATGACATCTGGGTCACGGCGCGCACCTTCCCTTTCGACCTCTCTACTTTGGTTGAGGCCATCGCCGGCACCCTGCAAAGGCGGGAGACCACTGCACCGACGCAGATGCCGGTGGCGTTGACGCCGCAGTTTGCTGAGATGGCAGACAAACAAGCGCTCTGGGCAGGGTTTTTGCGCCGCAACCCGCCGACACTGCAGCCGCCGCCATTCGGTGAGCTATTGACGGAGTTGCGTCGATTCTTCGAGCCGGTACTCACTGCTCTCGGTTTGCCAGAGAGCGCGAGCGGTCGCTGGAACCCCGACCGCAGCGCCTGGGAGTAAATGCAAACGGAAGCGAGCCTAGACCGACGTCATGGCATTGTTCGCACGCAGATCCTTGCAACGCCCACTTGGCGAACTCAAGAATGTTCTATCGGCACTGTGGCGACTCTTGAGCGACAGGAGGCCCATCGTGTGGGCCAACAGATGGCGAGAGAGCGCGGCCTGTCGTGCTTTCCAGCAAATGCCGGCGAGTATGTCAGCGGCCGCCTCGCTGCCGTCGCCAGTCTCGTCAGCGGATGCTTCGCCATGATTGACAACGGCTGGCCTTTCAGCTTGGGCCCTGGCAACCCCCTCCTCGAGAAGCGCATCGGCCAGCACATCAGCGGCCTCCAGCGCGACGACGGTGGCATCGAGTGGACATTTGGAAGAAACCGGGGGCTGCGGCTGTAACGCAGTCCTGATGAAGGCGGGCCTGCTCCCAGCAATTGGGCCGGACCACCGCCGGCCCTATCAAGGCTGGCGCGTGCCGCGCCCTCGCTTCGCGGCTGGCGGCCTTGACAGGCCGTCGGCGGCCCGGCCTGGGCTCGCCGTGCAGGTAAGGGTGATGGAAGCATCGCGCTTCAGTTCTCTCGGTCACGCTCTGACGGTGTCTGATGACGCGCGCGGACCGCGACGGACCAAAGGTGTCACTGCATGTGCGACGACAGAAACACCGACTCCATTCAGACGGATCAGTAGACCGCGTGTCCACAAGCCGTCATTTGCACTGTTGGACTGCTCGGCCTCGAGATCGGCCAACTCGAGATAACACCAATCGTGTAATCGCGGCCCTTTGGTTCCGGCTCCCGCCGACAGACGCTTCCAGTCAGATGAGCGCCGCGTCCGGGCTATGTCTGCAGCCGTACCAGCGACCGGCGGTCGCTTGCCCCAGGATCGAAACACATGAGCACTGCTGATCCCGAGCACGTAGCCTTTGCCTGCCCGACGTAGTTGCTGTTCGATGTCGCCAACACCGTAGACCGTATCACCGGCAACCCACTTAAATGGTACAGACGCGGCTATCGCGCGGGCGATCATTCTCGCGGCAAGCTTTGGTTTGGTGGCAAAGCCGGCATCAGGGGGCACGTATGCAGCTTCCAGGCGATCCGGATCATCGGTCCATTCCTTCGGAAGATACAGCGCGCGATCGATGAACCCATGACCGTGGCGCGAAACGTAGGAAGCGAAGACTCCGATCTGGCAGAGTTCGTGATCTTGCCCGCCGAACCAGTGTATTGCCGCACCACCCCGCATGACGCCTTGCCCTGCTTGAGAAAGCCGGTCTCGTCGATCACCAGCACCGCATCGTCATCCGCCAAATGCTCGATGACATAGTCACGCACGATGTCGCGCAGGGCATCGGCGTCCCAACCCCCGCGACCCAGGATCGCCTGCTGGCGCCATGGGCCGGGATCGCCAGCCGCTTCCGCGCGCATCCAACCGGTCTTGCGTTGTTCATCTCCAAGCAAGCCTTCCAGGAACAGGCCGGCATTCGTCGCAACACGCTCTTGCGTGAACAACGGACGAATCCGCTTCTTGATCTCCCGAAGCGACGCCGCCCACAACGCAAGCGTTTCCTCTATCGACGCTGCCCGCGTCCACGATCTCCGAATCATGGTTGCCCATGGATTCAGAAGCGTTCCGAAAAGACAATTGTAATGCTTCGGCCGTCGGATGCCAATTCCGTCGCCGCAGCCTATTCCCGCCGAGTGACAGCGATCAGCGCCCTCATTTTAGGACCGCTTGTCGTCGTCGCCGAACGACTCCTCCAGCCGGATCAGTGTGGTCGTCAGTTCCGTCAGCTTGCCGGGATCCTCGGTGGCCGACCCAGCTACCGAGGCAATCATTGTGTTGAAGCCGTCACATTGCTCGCCTTCTGTAGCCGCCAGCAGGTCGCGGAGATCACAACTTTCGCCGGATGGCGCGGAGGGCTCCTGTTCGAGCGAGAGACGTTTGGCGGCCGTTTTCGCGCTCGTGGCGTGGTTCACGCGCCCTCTTGCAATCGGCAAGGGCGCTGGAAGGGGAACAGCCTCGGGCCCCGCGTTCTTCCCGGCCGGCGCCTTCTTCGCCGGCGTCTTTCTGGGCGGACTTTTCCGGGGCCGCGCAGGCGCCGGAGCGGCAGGCACGGCCTCGGTCGCCTCTTCAGTCGCCGTCGCCAGGTCGAACGCACCGCCGAGCGGCTCGTCCTTCCATTCCCGCAACACCGGCAATGCCGGGGGCGCGCCTTTCGCAAGTTCGTAGAAGCGGCGATAGGGCTTGTCCGTGTAATGTCGGATCTTGGTAAGCTCGAACGACCGCGAATTCTTCACCATCAGGATCGACTTTTTCGCCGACATTTCGCGCAGCTCCACCGGGCTGCGCAAAGGCCGCGCGGTGAAATGCGGCGCCCAGGCGGTGGGCGCGAAGATCCCCTGCCCCGGCCGGGTCACTGGCGTCTTGTAGACAACCGTCGTCTCGCCGAGCATTTCGGAGACGAATTCCGAGGTCTCGAGATCATTGATCTGGACGAAGAGTTTGATTTGTGAGCCGGAGACGGTCGTAATCCGCGTGCTCCTGCCATAGAGCTCGTCGAGCTGGGAAATGTCCTGCATGACGATGCACATGCGGAAGCCGTAGCCGGCCGAGATCGTGATCTTGGAGATCAGCGAATCCAAGCGCCCGACGTGGTAGAATTCGTCGAGCATGAGCAGCACCTGATGCGGCTCGTCGGCGTCTGGCAGCCTCACCATCATCAGATCGTGGATCTGCTGGAACAAGATGCGGATCAGCGGCCGGAAGATGGCAAGTTCCGCGATCGTGCAGCCGATAAAGATCGTCATCGGCCGGCGGCGCAACTCGCCAATGTCGAAGTCGGAGGTCTCGGTCGCGGCCGAGATCAGCCCGTTGTTCCACAAGCCCATCGCCATATTGACGTTGAACACCGCGGAATTGCGCGTCTCGGGCTCGAGCGCGATGTACTGGTTGAAATTGTCGACGACCCAGGCCGGCAGGTGCGGGCGCTCGGTCTTGACGATCGCCCGCAGCACCGAAGAAATGTCCTTGCCCGTCGTCGTCATGCGCGCGACCGAGCGCATGTGCTGCGCGCCGGCCAGCAAGGGCGAGGAAAGCACGTAACCGATCAGCGCCGAGAGCAGAAGGCGGCCGGCGCCGGCCCAGGTGTCGTCGGCCTTTTCAGGCATGATGAAGGAAGCGACGACGAGGCAATCGGTTGCCATGCGCTCGTCGCGGCGCACGAAGTCGAGCGGGTTGTAGCGGTGGGTGTCGTTCGAGCCCGGCGAAAACATGAAGACCTGATTGCCCATGGCCTTGCGATGGTTGGCGAGCGCCGCAAAATTTTCGCGCTTGGGGTCGAAGAACACGGCCGAGCCCTGCCAGAGATAGCCATTCGGCAGCACGAAGCCGGTGCCTTTGCCGGAGCGCGAGGGGCCGACGACGAGAATATGCGCCGGCTCGTCCGAACGGATGGTCGCGCCGCCGAGGAGGCCGAGCACGATGCCCTGTTTGGCCATGAGGCCTTGCCGCGCCGCCTCGATCAGCGTGCCAAAGCGGGCCTCGCCGTAGGGCATTTGCTTTCGATTGACGAAGGCGAAAAGCCAGCCGGCGAGGCCGAGCACAATGACGCCGCCGGCGGCGAATCCCGCGCGTATCAGCGCCTCCCCCTGCGTGGGCGGATAAGCGAGGCGCGCCTGAAAATGGCGCCAGGCGATGAACAAGGTTGCGACGCTATGGTCGGCGTTCTGTGCTCGTAGCAACACCCAGCGCGCCGCGCCCTCGCCGGGAAAGCGAGACGGTGCCCAGCGCAGGCCGACGACGATTTCGTAGGCGAGGCTCCACAGCAGGAAGAAAGCGACGACACAGAGGATCGCGACGCCGATCCTATTGGCCGCGACCCGGGCCATGGCCGCCTCCCCTGCCCTCGGCCCGCCATTCGGCGAGCTTTGAGAAATAAACCGCCGACGTCCCGCGCCAGCCGCCGATTTTGGTCTGCTGGATGACGATCGGCAGCACGGACTTGATGTAGTCGACGATCTCGTCGCGCCTGAGCCCGAGCCCCGCCTGCATGACCATCAAAGCGAGCTGCTCGAAGGCGCCGAGGGGACTGTCGGCGTGAACGGTGGTGATGCTGCCGGGATGGCCGGTATTAATCGCACGGAGGTAGGAATAGGCCTCGGCGCCGCGGATTTCGCCGAGAAAGATGCGGTCGGGGCGCAGGCGCATCGAGGCTTGCAGCAGCGATTCCACAGTGACGCGCGCCTCGCCCTGGTCGCCTTTCGAGGCGACGAGCGGCAGATAGTTCTGCTGTACCGGCTTGACCTCGCGCGTGTCTTCGATGGTGATGATGCGCTCGTCGCTCGGCACTTCCTTCAGGATCGCGTTCAGAAAAGTGGTCTTGCCCGACGAAGTGCCACCCGAGAGTAGGATCGAATAGCGATTGACGACGGCGAGGCGAATGAAGTCCTCGATGCGGCCGGCGTCGAGATTTTCGCAAAGCCGCCGGTCGATTTCCGAGAGCGCGCCTTCCGTCACCGCCGTGACATGATCGAAGGAGCCGAGTTTTCGGTAATCGTCGAGGCCCATCTCCTTGATCACCTGCTTGCGGATGGCGAAGGCGCCGCCGGTCGTCGCCGGCGGCAGCACGCCCTGAAAGCGCTCGCCGCTTGGCAGCGCCGCCGAGAGCAGCGGATGCTCCTCGTTGACGCTTTGGCCGGAATGGCCGGCGATTCGCTCGGTCACATGCCGGATCGCCGCTTCCGTCAATTCCGGAACCGCATAGCGCTCCATCGCCGATCGCCCGAACCGCTCGATCCAGACCTCGCCGGGGCCATTGGCGCAAATCTCGACGACCTGATTGTCCTCGAGCCAGGGCCGCAGCGGCTCGAGCGCCCTATCGAGAAAGACGGTCGGGTTTGCTGCTTGAGCGTTCACGTTTGATCTCTCGGAGAGCCTCCTTCACCGGATCGGGATAAAAGGAAGAAAAATCGAGGTCCCGCCGCACGAACACGACGATGTGCGTGCCTTGGTCGAGATAGATGGTCGGCGGAATGTTGATCGAGTTCTTGAGCGCGTCCTGGGCCATATAGGTCAGGGTCTGCGAGACGTTCTGGGCGGCGATCTCGCGCGCCTTCAGGTTCAGGCCGTTCTGGACCCCGGTTTGCGTCGTCGTGACGAGCCCGGTCGCCGGATCGGTCGTGGTGATCGTCGTCCCACCATTGGCGAAAGTCTGTCCGTAGCCGCTCAGGAATTGCGAGACGCCGCCAACGATCGACAGCATGATCGCCGAGCCGAAGCGCTCGAGGTAATGATCATCGACAAAGCCAGCGTTGCCGGTGCGGCCGAGATCGTCGGCGCCGTTCGAGCCGAGCTGCACCGACACGCCGTCGGAGCGCAGCATCCTCGTCCAGACGACAAAGACGCGGGTTTGCCCTTGAGCGATGCCCGACTTGTATTCGCCGACGAGACGGCTGCCGGCCGGAATGAGAATGCGGCGTCCGTCGAACGACCAGACGTTCTCGGTCACGACCGCACGTAGCATGCCCGGCAGATCGCTTTGCACCGCAGTCTCCAGCACGCCGCGAATTATCGTCCCCTGCGCGACGAGGGCGTCAATCCGGCGGTTTTGGATTGCGCGCGCGACCTCGACGCCGGCGCCGCCGACCGAAGCGAGGAAGCGACGGTTCGGATCGTCGTCAGGGCCCGCGCCGCGTCCGGCGTCTGCGGCCAGCGCCCCGTCGCTGTTAGGGACGGCGTTGTCAGAAATCACCTGGGAGCTGCGCAAACGCTCCCATTTGCGGCGTTCTTCCTCGAGCCGCAAGCGCTCGAGCTCGGCGAGGCGGCGCGCCTCGTCGTCGTTCGGCGCGACAAGCGCCAAAGGCGGCTCGGGTGGCGGCGGCGCTGGCAGCGCCATCGGGGGCGCGGCGGGCGGCGGCGGGAGAGCGGGATCCGCTGGGACGGCCGGTGCCTGCGGAAGCTGAATCGTCGGCGGGCCGGCCTCAAGCCTCGCCGCCTGCAGAGAGGGCGCCGGAAACTGGGTGGTGGTGAACTCTTCCTTATCCGGCGCGGTCATGGTCGCGCGCGGGCGCTGAAGCGAGCCGTGGATCATCCAGCCGGCGACCGCGAGCGCACCGAGCGGCACGCCGAATTTCATCAGATTGCCGAAGGCGGTTGAGCCGCGGGCGACGGCGGTGGCGGCCGCCGCCTCGAGTTCGAGCGCGCGATAGTCTTGCGGGGTCGGCATGGCGCGTCAGCCTCCCGTTCTCACGGCGCCCACGCGCTGTGGCGCATAGGGCTCGAGCCCATTCGGCTCATGCAGGTTGGTCAGCCGCCTGTTGAAAACGCAGGTCGATTCCGGCCCGTTGCGCAAGGTCCATTGCGGGCTTACCTTGTCGACGACGACATAGGGGCCCTCGGTGCGGAAATTGATCAGGCTCTCATTGCGCTCGGCGTCGACGATATAGATCGCCGGCGTCTCGCCCTCGAAACGGAACCAGGTTTTCGTTCCGTCATCGAACACCGCAACCGGCCTGTTGGCGGATGAGCCCTTGTAGCCATAGTCGCTGTTGGCGTTGGCGATATTGAGCGCCTTCAGACTCGGATAGGCCGCGCGCTCTTTGGCCGCGGCAAGAAGACGCGCGTCGGCGTCGTCGTCCGGAAAGCGGAAGCGCACTTCGTAAAGCTGGCTCGTCGGCGGTTGGGTGTTCGAACGCAGGATGAAGCTATAGACTCGTCGGTCGGTGACGACGTTGAGATTCGACTGGGCGTTCTTGTCGACCGGCTTGACGAAAATGATGTTGCCCTTGTGATTAGGCTCGACCTTCCAGGCGAGCGAATCTCCGAGCGCCAAAGTCTCGATCTTCTCGTCGGGCTGCAGCTCGATCATCGTCGACGTGCCGTAGGTCGCGTCGATCGCGGTGACATTGTCGCGGTTGTAGACGACATTGCGGATGCGCGGATCGGTGCGTCCGGGCGCCGGGATCGCCTCGGCGCGGGCGGCGGGGATCGTGACGGCGAGCGCCAGGGCGGCGACGGAAGCGATGCGACCGCCGCGCGAAACGAACAAGGTCATTATTTCTGTGCTCCGATCGCGCCCGGCGAGGGGGCGGTTTCCTGATCTCGGCGATATTCGAGCACCTGGAAGCCGAGCGGGTTATCGAAACGGTACTCGTTGCGCATCGGCGCCGAGGTGTAGCGGAACCGCACCAGCGCGACCCAGTTCCGAGCAATGGCGTTGGTCGGCGTCTTCTCGTCGGTCGAGAAGCGCACCAGCGCCGTCCGGCTGTTGGGGAAGGTCACCGATTTAATCGCTACGGCGACCTCGGTGTTGGTTCCATAGATTTTGACTGGGTTCTGCGGATTGGCCGGCGAATAGATCTCGGTGAGATCGCGCGCCGCCTCTTTGGCCGCGAGCAGCTGCGCCAGGTCGAAATTATCTTTGAGCGCCTTCGGATCATAGGTCTCGCGCGCCTTGACATAGCGCACGACATTGAAGGTCGTGACCGCCTCGTCCTGGGTCAGCGGGCCTTCGGCCATCGGCCGCTTGACCTCGACGAAGCCCGTCGTCTTGTCGACGACGACCATGTAAGGCTCATAGGTCTTGAGCGGTACGAGCAGCGCCAGAATTGCGAGCAGTCCGAGCGCGACGAACGTCATGACCGCAGCGACCGTCCAGGCGAGCGCGCGCGCGTTGCGGTTGCGGCGCGCGATGTCGTGCTCCCAGGTCGCGCCCTCGACGTAATAACGCGGGTCTATCGTTTCCGGGGCCAATTTCACATTGTAGTTCATGCCTTAGCCCCCGTTCTGCGCCGGGGGAACGCCCGGATGCTTGATCTGCTCGGCGAGACGCCGGAATTCCGGCGTCTGCGCCCAGGACGCCGCCCGCGATCCGACCCGCGCCCGCTGCCGCGCGGCCAATTCCTCGCGGTGGGAGACCGAGGCGGGGTTCAGCGGATTGCGGAAGGCGAGGCGGGCGCGGTTCGCGGTCATGCCGAGCCGGTAGCCGCTGACGGTCGCGAGAAACGCTCCGATGCGCGGGCTGTGGATCGGCACGCCGCCGGCGATCGAGGCGGCGACATGGTTGATCTGGGCGAGCAGCAGGACTCCGATGATCGCGAGCAGGACGACCGGCCCGATCGTCGCCCAGGTCGCGGATTTGCTGCTCGCGACGCCGTTCAAGGCGTCGATCGACTGCTGGATCAGCGAGACATAGAAGGCGAGGAAGGCGTAGACCAGCACCTGGACGAAGAAATACTGCACGAGCGCGCCGAGCCAGCTGGCGAAAAACCGGCTCGTCACCCCGAAGAGCAACAGCAGGATGAATACCGGCGCGAGCGCCAGCAGCAGCCACATGAACAGTTTTGAGAGAACGATCAGGAACAAAGCGAAGCCGATCAGCAGCGCCATGACGAGATAGAAGACCGCGGCGAAAATATAGGGGCCCCAATTGGTGATGCCGGCGTTCTGCAGGAAGGCCTCGGTTGCGCTGTTTGTGGTGTCCCAGATGTTCTGCAGCGCGCTCTGCACGCCGTTGACGGAATTGAGATTCGCCGAGGTCCCAGTGCCGTTGGCCGAAGTCACGGCGTTTAGCAGCGCGTTGCCGATCGCCGAGGGGCCCTGGTTCATGAAATTGTAGACAAGTGCCTGGAAGTCGCTCCATTTCGTCGCCATGGCGTAAATGAGAAAAGCGCGCAGCAGCCGGAAGGCGTGGTCGGCGGGCCCGCCGGTCGCCGTGCCGTGCCAGACGCCGACGCCCCAGAAGATCACGTAGAGCGTGAGCAGCAGGCCGGCAACGCCGGTCCCGCCGCCGGAGGTCGCGGCGTTGGCGAGCGCCTGATAGGCCGTCGAGACATAGTTCTGACCGATCTGGTCGACGGACGAGAGGAGCGAAGTGATGTTAAACGTCGCCATTTACTCCGCTCCGATCGGCCGCATCGGGCCGCAGGAATCGATCGCTTGTAGCGGCTCCGGAAGGGGAAGCGCAGGCGGCGGATAGGCATAGGCTAACGGCGCCCCGCCTTCGTCAGGCGAACACGGCGCCTTAAGCGGCCGGTAGGCGCAGCCTGACAAGGCCAGGGCGGCGAGAAGGGTTGCGGCGAGCGCCGGGCGGGTCCTCATTTCGCCACCTCCGGCCGTTGGGTGAAGGTCATCGCCCGTGTTGCGGCTTTGGCGGCATCCTCTTTGGCCGGGGCCGTCGAAGAGCCCATCTGCTGCCACCACGAATGCGGATTTTCGGCAAGCGCAAGCGCGCCGAACAGCGCGCTGAGGGCTGCGGCTGCGGCAATGATAGTTCGTCGCAAAAGTTTTATTTCAATCTTCATGGCGCGGTCGTCGTTTTCGGCTGAATGGCTCATTGGGTGAATTTCATCGCGCGGGCGGCGGCCGATTCCGCCGCGATGCGGTCGAGATTGGCCTGGTTGGCGGCGGCGGCGGCATTGTTCACGACGCCGTTCAATTCGTTGATGGTCTGGCCGGTCTGGATCTGGACCTGCGTGTTCTGGTCGATGCTGCCCTTGAGGTCCGGCGCTTGGCCGATCTGCTGGCCGCCTTGAGTGAAGGCGGCGGAGCGGCTCTGCACCGCCCCTTGGGTCGAATTGATCAGCCCCGAAAGGGTCGCCGCCACATTGACCGAATTCTTGTACGCCGCGTCGACCGGGTGGGTCTGCCCGCCCTGGCTCAGGCCGGTGATGGTCTGGACGAGCTGCAACCCGTTGATCAGCGTCGAGACGATGTTCTGCGAATTTGCGCCCATGCCGGCAAACGACAGGGTTCCGCCGGAGATCACCGAGCCGAGCGAAGGCGCCTGCGCCATGGAAAAACCTCCGCCGAGCGCCATCTGGGCGAGGCTACCCTGAGCGACCGACGCCCGGTCGCCGGTGACCGCCTGCAGCGTCTTCTGAGTGTATTGGAGGATCTGCTGATCGGCGGTCAGAATCTGCTGGGTGCTGGTCGCGATCTCCTGCGCCTTGGTGAGATTGGGGCTGTCGATCACCGGGACTTGCGCCTTTGCCTCGAACGCGAAGGCGCTGCAGGCGAGCGCCAGCATCGCGGCGAATGGTCGAATGATCGGCATGAGGACCTCTTAGCGTGCGCCGGATTGGGCGGTGGCCGCCGCCCTCGCCGCGTCCTGGACGCCGGCGAGAAAGAGCAGGATGTCGCCATTGCCGCCGAAGATGCGGACGGCGACGCAGGCGGGATCGGCGGGCGTCCTGGATCCGATCATTCCGACCGGGCAGAGCGGCGCGCTGCCGGTCGAGACCTGTGGTGGCGTCGCGCGCATGGCGATCGCGGCGCGGCTTTGATCGCTCACGAGCGCCAGTTCGCACGCGTTGAGCGCCGTGACCCAAAAATTCGCCGAACCGATCGCGCCGTTCCAGGCGAGATTGTTCTGAAGCTGTGTCGCGCTGTTCATGTCGTAGGCGCCCATGACGGTCGGGGCCGACCCCACTTGCGCTCCCACCGCCTGAAACGCCGCTTGCGCTGCTTGAAGCGTCGAACGGCTGGCATTGATGCCGGCGACGACGTCGCTTGTCGATTTGAACAAGGTCTGACTATTGAGCCTAGCGTCCTGCGCGCCGGCTTCCGGCGCGGCCGGCATGTCGGGCACATAAGGTTGGATCGCCTTGGCGCCCGCGCCCGCCTGCGGCTGCACGGTCGGATCGGCGACATTGGCTTTCTTGCCGGTGGTGACCGCGCAATGGACGCCGCGCTCGGCGTCCTGCCGCTGATTGCTGAGCGGCACGAGTTTGACCTTCACGCTCGCCGTTTCGGAATGCTGCGTCAGTTGCGCCGCGTCGATCGTCGGAATGTCGGCGCGCGCCGGCGACAGGGCGCTGCAGAGCGTGACGAAAAGGGTGGGACCAAGCAGGGCTCTCATGGCTCGCCGCCCCCCATGAAAATCGGCAGCCAGACGTTCGGGTCGTCGCCGACGCAGCTACGCAATTGTTCGAGCTCCGCGACCGTCTCGGTGCGGCCAGACAGAACCTTGATAAGGTCGGGCATGCCGGAAAGATTGAGCCTGGCGACCACGCTGTCGCGGCCATGCTTGATCAGAAATGATCGGCTTTCCGGGGCTGTGCTCCTTATCCAGGCGACCTCCCGCTCCGACAGCCGGAACGCCTTGCGGTAGCTCTCGTCGTCGGCTTTGGGATTGGGAAAGAACACATTGGTCGCGGTTTGCTCGATCAACGTGTTGGCCGAGCTCGAGCGCACGATGTCGGCGGCCGATTGCGTGCCGAAGCCGATGATCCCGTTCTGTTTGCGGATGGTCTTGAGCTTGTCCTTGATGAACAGGGCGAAGACCGGGTCGTCGAGAAGCAGCCAGCCCTCGTCGAGGAAGATCATCACCGGCTCGCCTGTGAGGAGTTCTTCCGTGCGATGGAAAATATACATCAGCGCCGCGGTCCTGATCGTCGGATCGTCGAGGACGCGGGTCATGTCAAAGCCGAAAACGTTTTTCAGCGAGAACTGGTCCTGCTCGTTGTTGAACAGCCAGCCGCGCTGATCGTGGCGCATCCAGCTCTCGAGCCGGGCGAGAAGATCGCCTTCGCCTGCGCGGATGCGCCCGCGCAGCAGGGTCGAGAACGCTTGAAGCGTGCGCCCCTCGGGGCCGCCGCCGAGCGCCGCGCCGATCGCGTTGCGGATTACCTGTTCTTCGCTCGCCGTGAGCTCGCCGCCGTTTGCCGGCCGCAGCATGAAGCCGAAGAGGTGGAACAAGAATTCGCGATTCGGCGCCGTGTCCGGCAGCGACAAGGGGTTGAAGCCGGTCGGCTCGCCCGGCGTCAGAACTTCGTATTGCCCGCCGATGGCGCGAATGAAGATTTCGGCGCCGCGGTCCTTGTCGACGAACAGAAGTTTTGGCCGCGGCGTCACCCGTTGCGATTGGGCCGAGATGAAGGATAGGAACACGGTCTTGCCGGAGCCAGATGGGCCGACCACGGTGAAATTACCGAGATCGCGGATGTGATGGTTGTAGTAATAGGCGGTCTGCGACGTCGTTTCGAAGATCGAGATCGCCGGCCCCCAATGATTGCCGTCCGGCCTCCCGCTCGGATAATTGTGCAGCGAGACGAAGCCGGCGAAATTCTTCGACGAGATCACCGATTTTCGCGCGATGTAGGCGAAATTGCCGGGCAGTTGCGCCCAGAAGGCCGGTTCGCAGTTCAAATCCTCGCGCGTCCAGATCACCGAGCGGTCGGTCAGCGCCGCGCCGACGGCGGTGACGGCCGCGCCGACCTCGGTCATGGTCTGGCCAAGGCACAGCACCGTCATATGATGCTCGCCATAGATGGCTTCGGAGGCGAGGAGTTCGTCGCGGGCCTCGTCCAGATGTTCGGCGACGATCGAGCCAGCCTCGTCCGACATGTCGACCTGGCGCGCGACGCGGTCGATCTGTTTCGCCGCCTCCGGCCGGTCGATGATCGCAAAACTCTGCGTCGCGATGAATTCGTGCGGGACACGCAGCAAATTGTCGAAGGAGCCGGGCCCAGTCTGGGCCGGATATTCGCGGATCGAAATGATCGCGCCGAACCGCGAGTCAGATTCGCCCGCGCCGCGGATTTCGATCGCGTTCTTGCCGAAGAAGAGGCGCTTCATCGATAGGGCGTCGCAAAGCGCCATGCGCGGCAGGTGCATCGGCCGCGGCAGGCCCCCGTTGACGAGCTGGACCAGGAATTCCAAAGGCTCGGAGAACCAGACGCCGTCGCGGCGCACGACGCCGAGCTGGCGCGCGCCATAGGCGGCGAGATTTTCCCGAACGGCGGTGACGGCGTCCCTGAGCTCGTTGAGCGCGGTCTGTTTGGCGACCGAATCGCCGGCCGCGTCCTGGCGGCCGAGGAGCGCGGTCAGCAGGGTGTCGAAGGTTCCCGCCTGGCCCTGCAAGGGGCGGCGGACTATGGTGAGGTAAATATCGTTGACGAACATCCGCCGTTTCGACAGCGCCGCGTCGTAGCGCTCGTCTATCTTTCGACAGAGCGCATTGTCGAAGGTCGAGTCGATGCGCGGCTGCACCTCGCGCCGGATGATGTGGCTGACGAGGGCGAAGCGGGAATTGGCGAGCGTGCGGACGATGTCATTGCGGGCGAGCAGCCGCGAATTGACCTCGCTCATATCAGCGGTCTCGAAGGAATACCCTTCGAGCTTGAGGAAGGTCATGACCAGGCCGTCGCCGGTCTTGACGATATGGTCGTCGACATGGCGCGTATAGGGGATATGCGACGCGACCGGGCGCTCGCCTCGCGCGAGAGCGCCAAAACTCAGCTCGTTGAAGAGAGACTTCGCGACCATCGGCCCGCTTCAGGCGCAATAGCTGTCGGCGGCCCAGAGCGCGCGCGAACGGGGAGGACATTGGGTCGAGCGGACGAACAGGATTTCGAAAATCCGGTCGTCCTTCAGCGTCATCACATAGCCGAAAAGATGGAGCGGAACCGCGACCAGCAGCATCAGGAGGTTGTGGGAGACGAGAAAGCAGACGGAGGAGACCACCCCGTTGAACATGAAATAGAGATAAGGCACGCCCATCAGCGTCGGGGCGCGGGTCAAAGCCTTGACGAGCGGGGTGATCAGCGGCTCCTCGAGATCGGACGCATTCATTGCCCGACCGCCGACTGGAAGAACTGTACGATCTGGGCGGAGCCGAAGACAAGAACAATGCCGAAAATGACGCTGCCGGCGATGCCCCAGGTGAGCCGCCCCGACCAGGCGAAGAAGCCGCAGGCGATGACGGCGAGCGTCGCCAGGGCCGTTGAGATCGGTCCGGTCAGCGCCGAGACGAGCTGGGTCAACGTCGACTGCACCGGCTGCAGCGTACCGTTCGTTTGCGCCGCGGCGTCTCCGATCATCGACAGCAGCGCGAGTCCGGCGGCAAGAGGCGCGCGTTTCGGCAAGGCGAGCATTTCAATCTCCTGTTGTTTGGATTGGTTTACTGGACGTGCAGGACGAAAGCGCCGCCCCAGTTTTCGCGCGCGGGCTTGTCGCCCGCCGCCATTTGCGCGGGCGCAGAGTCGCCGTTGGGTTCGATAATGACAGGCGCGACGAGACTCTTCGTCGCGAGCCTCGCCCTCGGCGCAGAATCCGGCCAGCTGTAGAAATCGTTAAGGACGTCGGCGACGAAGCGAACGGTCTCGGGGAATGGCGGCACACCACGGCTCTTCAGGACGGCGTCTTCGCCGGCGTTGTAAGCGGCGAGGATGAACAGCGGATTCCGGTAGCGTTCGTGCAGAAAGCGCAAATAACGGACGCCGCCGCGCACGTTTGGTTCGGGGTTGCAGCGATCAACATTGAAACGGGCGGCGGTCTCGGCGGTCAATTGCATCAAGCCGAAGGCGTTCTTGTCGGACAGCGCTTTGGAATCGTAGCGGCTCTCGATCTTGGCGACCGACAGCACGAATTCCGGATAGAAATGTTCTTCCGTCGCAACGCGCTGGACGAGGGCCCGGGCCGCTTCTACCGTCAGCGCGTCCGCTGCGCCGCACGCACCGGCGTCGGGATGTTTGATTCGCTCCGTCGCGGGAGCAGCGCTTGGCATGGTGCGACCAGCGGCGTCGACCGCCGCGAATTTCGGGCGCGCGTCCACGGGTGCGAGAGTCTGAGCACCGGCCGCCGCCCAGCCCGTCAGCAATGTTCCCGCGATAACAACCGCGCCCAACCTCATGTAGTCCCCTAATCTCGGTGTGTACAATAGACAATATATTGAATGTTAGTTAACATGCAACCCGCTTCGAACGAAATGTCCACAGAGGTTCGACCAAAATGCTAATGAAGCCTGTTGCACGCGGCCTGGTCGCGCTGGTTCTGGCGAGCGCGCCGTTCGGCGCAGCCTGGCCGATATGCGCCGAGGGAAGCGCGAGCGGTTTGGGCTACGAGCCATACTCCCCCTGCCCCGCTGGAATGATTCCGGTGGAAGTGAAAGGCGGCGATTCGGCCGGCTTCGTCGCTTCCGCGAATGGCGGCCTTTGCCTCGACGCCTCCGCGCAACGCGATTGTCCAGGCTCCGGTCTCAGCGCGTCGTGTTCGGCGGGCGCTTCGACGATACCGCGGCCATTGTGGTCGGAGCCGAATTACGTCGACCTGTCGACCGCGAACGGCGCGCAGCGGTTCTATTTTTCGTTGCGGGGCTATTCACGATGAGCAAGGCCCTCGCATTAGCGACCGCGTTTCTGGCGGTTTCGTCGCCTGTCTGTGCCGATCAGGCGTCGCCATGGTTTCCGGTCCCGGCGAGCGCCGTCTATCTCACTGGCGATTCCTGGATTGATAACGGCGTCACCTACCGCCTCTATGGCGTCCAGTCCTGCATCCGGGGCACGAGTTTCATCAACGCCCGTGGCGTGAAGCGCGACTGCGGCGAGGCGTCGCTCGCCATGCTGATCGCGTTGACGCGCGATCTTCGCCCGCAATGCTACGAGGCGGCGAAAACGCCCCAGGCGCGCACGGTCTTCGTGTTCTGCATGGCGCAGCGACCGAACGGCACCGGGATAAGCGCGCGCGTCGATCTCGGCACGGCGCTGATCGCGATGGGCTACGCGTTCGCCGCGCTCACCCCCGACTGCAGGCCGGTCCACCCGCCATATCTCGTTGCGCAACAGGTCGCCGAAAAGAGCCGCGCCGGCCTTTGGGCTTTTTCGGACCTGCCCGAGCCGAACGCCATCATCTTTGGCGCACTGCGCGCCGGAGTAAGCGCCGCGGCCGCGACTGGCGAGTGCCCTCGATGAGACGCCAATTCTGATTGTAACCATGGAGACCATAACGTGAGAACGACCAACCTCTTCATCCTGCGCGGCCGCGTCGGCCAGGCGCCAAAAGCCTTCGGCAAGACCGCGAAACTCAGCGTCGCCACCGATCGAGCCTGGACCGATGGAAAAGGCGAGCGGCGCGAAGAAACCGACTGGGTGACTGTCACCCTGCTCAACGAAAAAGTCGCGGAATGGGTGCTCGCTCATATCGGAAAAGGCGACGCGGTCTACGCCGAGTGCCGGATCGCTGAGGGCTCCTACAAGCGCGACGGCGAAACCGTCTACACGACGGACATTGTCGCCAATGTGTTTCATAAACTCGATCTAGGGGCGAAGAATGACGCGAGCCTGTAAGGCGCTGGGCGCCGGCGTAGTTGTCGTGGCCTCGATCGCGCCGCTTGCCGCATTGGCTCAAGGAGCCGATGTCACCTCGAAAGTCGGCCATTATTCGCCGCGCGGCGCGCCGCAGTCTGCGCCAATGCGTGTCGAAGTTCTCGACCGCGCGCGGTTTCGCGACATTGAGACGGGAACGATCTATCGCCTCTACGGGGTTGAGACCTGCGCGTCCGGCCAGATCGCTCGCCTCGGTCGGCAGCCCTGGCCTTGCGGCGCAATCGCCGTTGCCTGGCTCGTTTCGGCGACGCTCAACAAATGGGTTGCCTGCAATACGTTGCATGAAGAAAATGGCGAGCGCCTCGCGCGCTGCGCCTCGGCGGATCACGCCGATCTCGGCGCCGACATGATCCGGGAGGGCGTCGCCGTCACGCCGCCGCCAACTGACGGGAATCCCACCATCCGCGCCTATGTCGCCGCCGAACTTGAGGCGCGCAAGGCCTATCACGGCCTCTGGGCCTCAAGCTTTGAGATGCCGTGGGAGTACCGCGCCAGGGTCGCCGCCCGTACTTCCAATGTGTCTTGCGCGGAGGCGACGCCATGAGCCGTCCCGTCTTTAGCCTCGTGCTTGCTTCTACGCTCGCCTTGAGCGGTTGCGTGGCCACGGCGGCTCCGCCGCCGTCCCCCGATCCGGTTTCCGCTCCGGCGAAAGACGCGCTCTACCGCCCGCGGCGCGTCGAGCCTGGACGGCTCGAATATGCGCCGAATCGCGACACCTTCGCGCCGATACTCACCGAACGCGTCGCCTATCCGACGCAGGCCCAGGCCAATGACGCCTATCGGCGGCTCCTAGCCGACCGTCGCCCCGAAGACGCGCCATCATCAGTTCGGCTTTTCGGCTGCAAACCGGGCGCGCTCGATCCCCAGACGGCGCGGGTCGCCCGTTTACCTGGCCCCGTCGTCCATTGCGCGACCGACTTTCTTGACGAGACCGGCCGGCAGAGCGGGCGTCGAACGGTGAATTTCTACTACTCGCGATCGCTCTGGCGCATGCAGCCTGTCGATCCGCCGCTGTCCTTGGTTCCCTGGCGTGACCGCGAGGCCTCGCCCAATGGTCCGTGGCGCTGGGTTCCGGGGCGAAATCGCTATGAGTGAAGCGCCCGGCGCCTCCGCCAAGCGGCACGGCGGCGCGCTTTGCGCGGCCGTCTTTCTCCTCGCGCAAGGATCGCCGACGGGCGCGCAAACGCCGACTCCCAATCCTGGCGCCTGGCGGCCGCTCTCATACGCCGATCTGCAACGTACTACGCCAGCAACGGCCACCTACGCCGACGTCTGGCGCGACGCGATCGAGGCGCATTTCGTGATCTGGAGCCCGAAAAAATCCGTCGTCCTCAGCGTTCTCGATACGGCGCTCGCGTGTACGTAGAAGGAAGTCCGTGCCGCTGCCCGCGCGACGGTAAAATCGTGCCCGCTCCGCTTCGCGATCTACGAAGGCGTGCAGGTCCGCACGCTCGACGGCGGTCGCGCCTGCTTTCTCGACCTCGCCGCGCCGGCGGCGGGCGAACCCATCGATCCGAACCGGGCGGTCGCCTATGCTGCGTACGACGTCGGATCGAGACCAGTCAGGACTGGGCTGGTCATTGACCATCAAGCGATTGACGGTTGCTCGCAAGACATTCCGCTCGTTCGACCATGAAGCACTCGCCAAATCCCGCGCATCCCGACGCTGCCCAGGACGTCGAGGCGGGTTCAGTGAAATTCCGACGGATCTGGCAGAATATAATCCGAGAACGCCGCGAGATGGCGGTGGGACGCGTCGCTGAGATCGCCGCCGCGGTAATGCGCGTGGACCAGCGCCCAGAAGATCACCTCGTCGGAGCGCCCGGCAAACAGCGCCTTTTGCAAAAGGCGGCTCATCAATACCACGGCCCGCATCGGTTCGTAGCGCGAGTGCAACTCGCCCGCCAGTCGCTTCGTATCGGCCTTCCTAATCATTGGGATGCTCCTTTCCTTTTGTCTCAACCCCAGTCAAGTGGCCGACGAGAGTGCGGACGGGAGATTCAGGACCGGGTCAGCCGATCCGCGCACTTCGTGGATGGCGGCGAGCGTCTCGTGGTTGAAGGACATTCGGAGCGCGACGATCGGCCGAGTCTCGCGAAAACCCAGCGCGACGCAGAACCGTGTCCATTCGGCGACGCGCGAGCCGCGCGGCGGTATGGTATGGCAGAGGTCGCTGCTGAGGAGATGCGGGCGCGTCGTCGGAAGCAGGCGCTGGTAGTAGCCGATAATCTGGTCGTCGCGCAGCAGGATGAGGTGGACAGCATCTTCATCATCATCGAACTGATCGCGCTCGCGCATGTCTGCTCGGCGAAAGTCCTCCCGGCCCTTCTCTTCGACAAATACGTCGTGGCGCGAGCGAAAGGCGCGATCCGGCAGATCGCGGTGCTGATCGAAATTCTCCTTGTCGACGACAATGAGCATGTCGGTCTCCTGCGGTTGCGAAATGGTGCGGAGGAATTCGGGGAAATCGCGCGGCTTGCCTATGGAAACAAATGACCATTGCCGCGCTGGTCAGTGTTCTGCGTGTGAATCGGCGCAGGGCTCAAGAAGAACCGTGTCGGCGTGACGCGTTGGACGACCGACACCGAAGTAGTGGATCTTGTGCGCTTGCTCGCGCGTCGAATGCCTGACAACTCGATCGCCGCCTTGCTTAATCGCTCCGGAAAAACAACCCCACACGGGGCATCCTGGACGAGAACCAGCGTATGTTCGTTGCACAGAGCCTGCGAGATCGCTCGTTATCGTGAGGGGGAACGCCAGGAGCGAGGTGAACTCTCGTTAATCCAAGCAGCGGAGATGCTCGACGTCAGTCCATCAACCATACGTCGCATGATCACTGAGGGACGATTGCCTGCGCAGCACTTATGCAAGGGCTCGACATGGATCATCAAACAATCTGACCTCACGCGACCAGACGTACGCCAGGA